>CBDVDN010000034.1:0-8814 GCA_965372775.1 uncultured Gammaproteobacteria bacterium | reverse complement strand
GTTTTGGCTTATAGGCGCTTAGCCCAACTTACTCATAGCAGCGATATGCCTATAAGCTTTAGCCCAACAGTTTTGAATTAAGGTTTTAAAGTTATGAGTGAAATAGTATCTGAAGAGAAAATAATTAAAGGCTACAAACAACTTGATTTGCCGCTTAGTTTAGGTCAAATGCTGCGGGAAAAGCGGACGAAAAAAGGTATTAGCGTAGAGGATATTGCCGATCATTTGAGGGTTTCATCTTCGGTGATTAAAGATATAGAGTCGGATGCTTATCCTGTTGAAGAGATGACAATCTTTGTGCGGGGATATATCAGGAATTATGCAAAATTGGTTGATTTAACTTTGAAAGAAGTTAATCAGGCTTTTTTGCATTTAGGCTTGAAAGTGAGATCAGCTAAAGCAAAACCGATAAAGTTTAGTACGCGGCCGCGTAAAAAACGAATAGTGCGCTTTGTCACCTATTTTATCATAATTATGTTGATCGTTTTGGTTGTTGTATGGCGTTATTCGTATCATGTGTCTGATAACAATATAGTTGCAGCATCATCGGTATCATCAGTCGAACAAGATCAATCATTCACTTCTTCTAACGTTATTTTGAATAAAGATATTTCTGTTCAAAAAATAGAAGCTAGACAGCCGGCAACACCTAACCCTAAATCGGTTCTGATGCAACTGAGGGCGGAAAAATTATTATCTAATAATAAGGCTGGAGCTGTGCAATAATGAAAAACATTCAGGCGGTTAAAGGAATGCATGATATTTTGCCGGATCAGACGCCGGTTTGGCGGTATGTTGAGCAGGTTTTACGAGAAGTCAGTGCAGGGTATGGCTATCAGGAAATACGTTTTCCGCTTGTTGAATATACTGAACTATTTGCGCGTGGAGTCGGTAAAGTAACCGATATCGTCGAAAAGGAAATGTATACATTTGCGGATAGAGACGGCGATAGTTTGACGCTGCGTCCAGAAGGAACTGCTGGCTGCGTTCGAGCCGGCATTGAGAATGGCTTATTTTATCATCAAGTACAGCGATTTTGGTATATGGGTCCAATTTTTCGTCATGAGCGTCCGCAGAGAGGACGGTATAGACAATTCCATCAATTTGGCGCCGAAGCTTTTGGTATGCAGGATCCAGACATTGATGTAGAAATGATATTGATGGCGACTCGCTTTTGGAAACGATTGGGTTTGTCCGAACAGCTTGTATTACAACTAAATTCTTTGGGAACTGCTGAAACGCGTGCGGCATATTGTGAGAAATTAATAGATTATTTTTCTGATCATTTAGATCAATTGGATGAAGATGGCCGGCGGCGGCTTCATACGAATCCGCTGCGGATTTTAGATAGTAAAAATTCCGATATAAAAACGTTGATTGTTAATGCGCCAAAGCTGATTGATATGCTGGATGAATCTTCTCGCGAGCATTTTTCGCAAGTTTGTAAAATGTTAGATGAGGTTGGTGTTTCTTATGAGATTAATCCTTGTTTGGTGCGAGGGTTAGATTATTATTCTCATACGGTATTTGAATGGATTACCGATAAACTAGGTGCGCAAGGTGCAGTTTGTGCGGGCGGCCGGTTTAATGATTTAGTTGAACAATTGGGCGGGCATGCAACGCCTGCAATCGGTTTTGCGATGGGATTAGAGCGTTTAATTGATTTATTATCTCAGTTAAAATTGTTGCCGGAGAAATTTCTACAGCCACATGCGTATTTTGTGATGGTTGGAGATAAGGTCGAACAATCTGGGTTGATCATAGCAGAAAAATTACGAGATGCTTTGCCGGCATTGCGGTTGACGACACATTGCAGCGGCGGTGGATTTAAAAGTCAATTCAAGAAAGCGGATAAAAGCGGCGCGGTCGTCGCAATTATTTTAGGAGAGCAGGAATTGAATACAGGGGTTGCGGCAATTAAATATTTGAGAGAAGATAGGCAGCAACAAACTATACCGCTAGAAGAGTTAGCAGATGTTTTGAAAGAAATTTTTGGGGAGGGTTAACCTCGTTACCGTAGTTGCACGGGGCGTGCCGTGCTGCTGATATTTGCAAGAGCACGGCACGCCGTGCGGCTACAATTAATGAGAATACGTGTGAGGGTGTATAAGTGGACGAGAATTTAACAGAAGAACAGCAGATTGAGCAGCTTAAGAGATTTTGGAAAGAATATGGTCTTTCAATTGTTATTGGTATTGTTCTTGCTTTGGTTATTGGGTTTGGCTGGCGTTATTATCGGCAATATAAGATTCAGCAATCTCAAGAAGCGTCGGTTATTTATCAAAAAGTTATGATTAGTGCGATGAATGGTCAGACAAAAATCGCTGAACAATCAGCCAATATTTTATTAAAACATTATTCAAGAACACCTTATGCCGCCTTAACAGCTTTGTACTTGGCTAAACGTGCCGTGCAGCAAAATAAATTAGATTTTGCCGTTACTCAATTAAATTGGGCGATTAAACATGCCTATAGTGAAGAATTCTCACAAATTGCACGCATTCGTTTAGCGCGCGTATATATTGCTCAAAATAAAGCACAAATAGCTTTGAGCACATTATCTCATATTGATGATCAATCATTTAAAGGGTTAATATTCGACACGATGGGTGATGCTTATCAACAATTAGGTAAGACATATAAGGCTAAAATAGCCTATCTATCTGCATTGAAAAATTTGTCGGATTCATCTGTAACCCGACCATTATTGCAGATGAAATTGAATAACTTGAGGGTTAAATAATGAAACGAATAATCTATTTAATATTGTTAATAAGCGGTATTTTTTCTTTAAGCGCTTGTGCTGTATTTTCTGGCAGGCGTAATACCTTGCCGCCTACCCCATTGGTTAATATTAAACCCACCATTCAAGTTAGGCAATTATGGTCGGCAAAAATAAGCAGAGGGGCAAATAAATATTATTTAAGATTATCGCCAATTATAGTAGGCAATACGATTTTTACCGCAGATTATCGAGGTAAAGTTATTGCGGTGAATAGAAATACGGGCGAGATATTATGGACAATTAACGTTGGGACTTATATTACAAGCGGTATTTGTGCTAGTAATGGAAAACTATTTGTTGGAACTGAAAATGGAGAAGCCATCGCGCTTCAGCAGAGTGATGGCGCGCAATTATGGCGAACACCGATTGGTAATGAAATTCTTGCGGCGCCAGCAGCATCACAAGAATTGGTTTTTGTAAAAAGTATTGATGGTTCATTAACTGCTTTATCGCAAGATACCGGACAGCAGCAATGGCAATTTACGCAAGAAGTCCCATCATTAATCTTACATATTTCCAGTCAGCCTCAAGTCGTTGGTAATTTGGTCATAGCAGGATTTTCAAATGGTAAATTAGCGGCAATAAACATCAATACGGGAAAGGCGCGTTGGACAAAATCGATTGCGACGCCTCGCGGAACAACTGTAATTGAACAAATGATCGATATTGATATTAGTCCAGTCGTTGTTAAAGGGATTGTTTATGTTGCAACGTATCAAGGGAAGATTGCCGCATTGGATTTGATGACTGGTCGTTTGATTTGGATGCACACTGTTTCAGCTTATGCAGGTATTGCGGCGGATTATAAGCAGCTTTATTTGTCCGATGCGAATAGTTATCTATGGGCTTTTGATGAAGATACTGGAGCAGTTTTATGGCGGCAAAATCAATTAAAAGGACGCATGATTACTGGACCTGCTTTGGTAGGCAAATATGTGATTGTTGCCGATTATCAGGGGTATCTGCATTGGATGTCTAAGGATAGTGGTGAGTTTGTTGCGCGCAATCGTGTGAGCGAATCTGGCATCTTAGCAGCGCCGATTGTTAAAGGTAAGACGTTATATGTTTATACCCTCGATGGCGTTTTAGCTGCGTATCGTGAGATAGGGTGAAAAATTACAATTTATACACTCAAACCAACATAGAGCCATAAAAATGATCCCTGTTATTGCAATCGTTGGTCGTCCGAACGTTGGAAAATCAACATTATTTAATCGATTAACAAAAAGCCGAGCAGCATTGGTTGCCAATCGTCCCGGATTGACACGTGATCGTCAATATGGTCATGGAACGTATAATGATAAATCATTTATTGTTGTTGATACGGGTGGTTTAGGTGAAGAAAGTGATGAAATCAGCAGTTTAATGGCTGAACAATCCATACGAGCGATTGAAGAAGCAAATATAATATTATTTATTGTTGATGCGCGTGTCGGGTTGACGCCGGCAGATGAGCTGATAGCCAAACGATTAAGAGCCTACAATAAACCTTATTTTTTAGTAGTTAATAAAATTGACGGTGTTGATTTGGATGTTGCTTCAAGTGAATTTTATGCGTTAGGTGTTAAACAGATTATTTCAATTGCAGCGGTACACAATCGTGGCATAAATGTTTTATTAGAGCAAACTTTAGCAGCTTGTCCAGAACAGTCTATTGCAAAAGCTGAAGAATCAGAATTTGGCATAAAAATGGCGATCATAGGTCGCCCGAATGTAGGCAAATCGACATTAGTTAATCGCATGTTGGGTGAGGAACGTGTGACCGTATTTGATTTACCAGGAACAACGCGCGACAGTATTTTTATTCCGCTAGAACGGCGTGGAAAAAAATATACGTTAATTGATACGGCTGGTGTTAGACGAAGAGGGCGCGTGAAAGATGTTGTTGAAAAGTTTTCTGTTATAAAAACACTGCAGGCAATTGAGTCGAGTCATGTTGTAGTTTTTTTAATAGATGGACGAGAAGGTATTACAGATCAAGATTTAAAATTGTTAGGTTTTGTATTAGAAACTGGAAAAGCTTTAATTATTGCGGTGAACAAATGGGACGGTTTATCGCTTGATGAGAAAAAATCAATTAAAAAAGAGCTTGCGCGGCGTTTAGTATTTCTTGATTATGCAGAAAAACATTTTATTTCCGCTCTACATGGTTCTGGCGTAGGCGATTTGTTTAAATCGGTAGAAAAAGCTTATGAATCGGCAACACGCGCATTATCAACACCGCAATTAACTAGGCTCTTAGAAAAAGCGATTGAAGC
Organism: uncultured Gammaproteobacteria bacterium; assembly: GCA_965372775.1. Taxonomy (GTDB): domain Bacteria; phylum Pseudomonadota; class Gammaproteobacteria; order UBA12402; family UBA12402; genus CBDVDN01. The sequence goes on along the minus strand of CBDVDN010000034.1, from coordinate 3,771 downwards.
GCATCAGCCACCTTTAGTTGGTAAGCGTCGAATTAAATTACGTTATGCGCACGCTGGTGGACACAATCCGCCTATTATCGTTATTCACGGTGCGCGTGCAACATCTTTACCTGGATCTTATCTGCGTTATTTAGAAAATACTTACCGAAAAGCCTTAAAATTAGTTGGAACGCCAATTCGAATAGAGCTTAGGCAGTAGCGGCATTTTACAAGATTGTAGAGACACGGTGTGCCGTATCTCTATTTAAATCACAAAGGAAGCAGTAAAATAATGATGCGGTGTGCTGTGGCGTTGCAATTTTATTTTAGTCGCCCCTGAATAATCTACTTTTCCGTCATACTGCGATAAAGTCGCAGTATGATGGGAAAAGTAGATTATTTAGGGGCGACTATTATAGACGTCAGGTGTTCTGAGTTTGGATAGTCTACAGGGGGGGGCAAACCAGGCTGGAGGCGGTGGGGATTGCGCAGCACAGCGAAAAATTCCTGTGTGTTTGGTTTTGGTGCGTTTGTTTTTTTAGATAAGATATCGCTATGTTCAAATTCATTTGGATTAGATTCGCGTTTCTTTTTTGCGCAAGCATTCCATATTTTTTTTCCTAACCAAAGAACTGCTAAACAGAAAGCTAAGACGACGACTGCAGCGATAGCTGCTTTTAATACGATTGGGAAAAATATAGCTGTAACGACAGCAGCAAAAATGGTTGTTTTGATTATCGCTTTGTGATGTTTTTGGAAAAATGTTTGTTTTGCGCTTTTATCTTTATTTTTAGGCTCAGGTTTTTTTCCGAATAAATTAACTATTCCAATACATAGTTTTATTGCAACGCAGACAAGAACAGCGGCGAGAAAAGCTTTTGCTATGAGCGGACCAGAAAATACCAGTGTTAAAGGAATGACTATAGCTAAAATTACTGCAGCGAATATGGCTGCACTATATTTAACTTTACCCAATCCATCAGCGGATAGAAAAGATGTTTTAAAATTGCTCCATTTGTCTGTTATTAAGTTGGTTAAGTTAATCCACATATTTTTATTGTAAATGCTATTAAAGCAGGCGCTAAAACAGCCGACGAAGATTGCCGGAGTTAAATTTGGAAATATATGTTTGAATCCGAGTAGATCAGCTAATGCTGCGACAGCAGTTAATGCGACTGTGAATATTCCTGCGACGATGCTTGCAAGGATAAAAGTGAATTTTGTGTTATTAAGTTTAGCTTCTTTCCACCCGTCTTTAATTTCTTTCAAGATTTTTTTGAATCTAGGACATAGACTGCGCAGCAGATTGTATGTTCCAATCGCACAGCCGACAGCCAGCAGGACAGCCAGACCGAACCCTGTTGCAGCGCTCGCTCCGCATATGCCAATTAAAAATGCTTTGGCTGAAAAAAGTAATAAAAAGCTGGATGATATGGACATGCCGATAAATAGAAGATTTTTAACCACATCAGTCCAAGTGGTTTCCGAAATAAGCTTAAGTGTTTTATTAGCAATCCATCTGCCTAGTTTTTTAAAAGCATCAATGGTCTGGCGTGAACCAAAAAAATACGATACAACAAGGTTAAAAATCGTAATTAATGCAGCGAAAACAAAAGGCGCGATAGGTCCGCCTAAAAAAGACACAAGAAATCCTAATTTTATAAGAAGCGAGTGGGCGACAATATATTTTAAAATCGGCAGTATTAATAAGTGTGATGCTACTTGTCCGCCATTGAAAGTTAACATTCCATAAGCTGCGACGCTTAGCCAGCTTAGAGAAAATCCTACCCATCTTAAGGCAGTTTCCCAACGGCTTGTTATAATATCATGATCATTCATTATTTTCTGTTTCCACAATTCATCAAGCGCTTTTTTCTTCTTTTTGAGTTCTTTTTCTTCTTTTCTTAGCTTATCAAGTTTATCCTGCTGGTTGCCCTGAGAGTAGGCGTTTTTTATTTCTTCGGGTAATTTTCCAAGCCGGTCATTGATATATTCAAGTGATTTATTGAACAGGTTTGCGTCTAAGTAGAGTGTTTTGGCTAAGTGCTGCAGATTAATCTTTTCTTTTTTCTCTAATATTTTTTCTTTTATCGTCAAGAGAAGGTTTTTCTCTTTTAATATATCCTCCTGCTCTAGAATAGCGGCTATAGTTTTTTCTTTTTCGTCCTGATTATCTTCGGAGAGAAATATATAATGCAAAACACGTGCTAAAGTGCGCAATAATTTTTTTGTATTATCTACATTGTTACCGCATGCAGCGAGTACATGAAGTCGTATTTCATCGGTAATGGTGCAAAAGCTTTGCAGTTGATGATCGGGGAAATCTGAATAAGTAAGGCCATCTTTACCTTCGACGATTTTAACAGCTCCAAGAGCAGCTTTTTCTTCTTTAGGTGGTTCAGTGGGGCCGGAGGTGTAGCCTTTATGTGTGCCCTTTTTCTGCGATTCTTTCGATTGCTTATCGCGGGCTTCTAGCGCATTGAATGGAGAAGGCGCTGTAAAACAGTCATGCATATCGTCATAAAATCTACCGGCTTCCCCATCATTACCATCGGTTAGATTTAGTAATCTTTTAACTTCGATTATTGCTTTTGCGCGGGAGCCAGACGTAAAGATGATTTCCTGCATGCCCAGCATAGTGGTTGCAGCGCTTAGATAGAAAGTAGATGTGCTGCGTCCTAAAGCTAAAAGGATGATGAGCGGCATTGGAAGCCAAGAAAACCATGAGCTAGCTTGAAGCGTGCTCAATCTAAAAAGAGAAATAGCGCCTCTAGCCGCGGTATATCCATATGCAGAAACGCCGCCAAATTGATACCCAAAGGATTGAGCGAGTGATTGTTGTTTAGAGGGGGTTTTGCTGATAGAAGAAAGAGCGTTCATTTCAATTTGAACGGGATGAGGCGGTTGTTTTTTTTCTACCCGAATCATCTGTAACCCCGTGAAGCTTAAGTTACCGCGTAAGGTCCTTGCGCGTTTTTTTCTTGTTATCCATACGATCTAAAATCAAAATTGATTACTTAATTGCTTATATATTTTGATTCATTGTTCTTTTTATGCGCTGCTTTCGGCAGCAACGAATGCATGATAGCAGAATTAATTGAAAATGTAAATAGCTTTTTTGGTTTTTTTCCTCTGTCGAATTGACTCATAATTAAGGTTACCGAAAACAGAGAATCGAGCCATTTGGAACAAAGGGTCAGCAGGAGTAGTAAAACGCATTAAGGAAATGGAAACTGTTTTACCCTTTAAATTAAGTGGGTTTGACTGTAATAATGGTTCTGAATTTCTAAACCATCATTTATTTCGTTACTTTAGCGACAAACCAAAAGAGGATGCGGTTCAATTTACGCGATCAAGACCTAACAGAAAGCTAGTGTAACATTCTTCAATGAGTTAACGCGCGGTACAGAGATTTATGGTCTAAACGCCTAACGCTTAATCGAACCGCTTGCTAGATATTTTGTTTTTCCATTTTCTGTTTTGAGGATGAGTTTGCCTTTGTCTGTAATGCCTAATACGGTGCCATGGATCAGTTTTTTTTCTGTTTTGAGAGTGATTTTTTTATTTAATAATGCATCATGCCGATACCATTCTTGTAAAAAAGGTTTTAATTGTTGTGATTCGAATAGAGATAAGGTGGATAGTATTTCGTTAATAAGTAAGCCGGTTAATGGATTCCGGATAAGCTCGCAGGACTCGCTTTCCGGAATGATAGGGTTCTGTGAGTTTGTTATGGTTTTGATATCGGTTGCTTGATCGTTGAGTTTTTTTAATATTTCTTTTGGCATATTA
>CBDVDN010000033.1:0-8845 GCA_965372775.1 uncultured Gammaproteobacteria bacterium | reverse complement strand
AGTGTTTTGACACGTTTCAATTAAAATACCCGCAAGTTTTTTATTTTTAAATAATATGTCATTCGGCCATTTTACGTGTAGATCCTTTTTAATGCCATATTTTTTAAGCGCATGTATAACGGCGATAGCAATGCTTAGGCTTAGTCCGGAAGGGTCAGTATTTTTTTGAGAAAATTGCCATAGAAGCGATAAGTAAATGTTAGAACCTTTTGGCGATAACCACGTGCGATTGTATTGCCCTCGTCCTTTAGTTTGTTGTTCAGCAATACAAATAATACCAGATTTTGCATTTTTTTTTGCTTCATCTAATAGGTAATTATTAGTTGAGTCTATGCAGTCAAATAATTTCCATGCTGTGATTTTGGATAAGTTGTTTTTATTAATGTAAGATTTGATTTTATTCAGTTTCATTTTTATTTAATCTGTTTCAATTGTGTAGAATAAATCGGCGCTATTGCCGAGCGTGCTGGTTGCTGTTTGCAGTGTCCAGCGTTTTGCAAAGAAGTATTTTAACTGTAAAGTATTAACTGGTGAGAGTATGCCGACACTATAGTTCATGTATAGTCTGGGTGTAATATATTTTCCAATAACAAAAGCAGAAGTTTTTTCGAGTGTGTGAGTTTTTGTGTCTAGTGTGGTGCTTGGTTCAATGCCAAATTCGGTTAGCCCAAAAGTACTTTGAATGTCATTGAGAATGTTTGCACCCGCTATGCCAATCGCTTGCGCGCTTTTAAATAAAAGTTGCGCCTGCATGCCAGTAGCATTTGTGCTAGGAACATCAAGGACTAAGTAAGATAAAATATCTGTATCATCTAGTGTTGCCGGAATAGAAAATAAATTTATTTGAGGTTCATTAAGCGTTCCAGTAATGTCTAAACCGACTGTTAGGTTTTCTACGCCAGAAATTAGGTGCGGGTGGTTTCGAAGGTTCTTTGTTGAAAGAGGTACTGAAGCAGTCATAATGTGCTGAATGCGTTTGCTAGCAATAATATTAAGTCCTGGATTTTCAAGCGGACCACCGGTAAAGATTAAACTGCCTCTTTGAATATTTAATTTTTCACCATAGGCTTCATATTTCCCTTTTATAACATTTAATTGACCGATAGCGGTTGGCAGTTGTTCGGGTCGGATAAAGAGTGTTAAATCACCACCTAATTGCGTTTCTAAGCCGGTGTAAGCAAAATTGATGTTATCTCCGAGTGCAACAGCTAAATCCATATAAAAATCAAATAACGAAAGTCGTTTATTTTTGTCGTATCCATTAATGATAATGATATTATCTGGAAGCGTAACGACTTCAGAGAAATCTTTTGGTTTAATCGAGGCGCTCAAGACATTGATATTTCCGGATAAAGTTAGTTTGGGTTTTTCATAGGCAAGCATTACGTCTGGAGAAATAACGATTTTATATTCTGGTGTATTGGCAGCTTGAAGGTTATCTCCGGTGATTTTAAAAGCGCTTTTGAAAAGAGGCGGCATTAAAAAGGTTTCGCCCGTAATATTTAATTTGCCTTGTCCAGAAACAGCATTTCCGGTGAAGTTGATTGTTTGATGGTTTGATGAATGCGCTGTGATATTAATTTGTTTGAGCGTGATGCCAAGCGGCGCAATAGTTGTACGTGCCTGACTGATAGAAGCTTTGCCCGTGACTTTAGGCTTTCCAATAGAACCATCAATATTAAAGTCAGCTTGGAAATGTCCGTTGGTATTTGTAATTTGCGGAATAAAGTCCTGGAGCATGGTTAAATGATTAAGCGTCAGAGATAGATGTCCGTCGATAGGTTGAGAAGGTTTTGGCAATTTATCGGCTTGATAACCCGGTAAGTTAAGATGCGCTTGAATAGGCGGATGGCCGGGGACATTGATTTTCAAACGGCTAAATAAACCTTTTTGCGATAGGATAGAAGATAAATAACTACTGTCGAATTTGAAAACAGTGTTTGGCTGTTTGTCGTAAGTTATTGTACCTGGACTGTTTTGAAAGTTAGCATGACCGATTATTTTGCCCTGATTGTCTTTTTTTAATGATAAATCTAAGTTTAATTTTGTGTCGATTTGTAAAGGCAATAGCTGCGTAAAAAGGGCTAATGGAATATTTTTCGCATTTAAGCTGATTGATGAAGCCGCAAGTTTGTGTAAATTTATTTGTCCGCATAATTTAGCTGAGGATGATTGCCAGCAGAAAGGCGATATTAAAATTTTGTTTGTAGTCAACAATAAAGGAACGGCGTTTGTTAAAGACCAGTTTTGATAGATTTTAGAGTGTAGGTCTAATTTTTTTAATTTTTCAGATAAAGTTTTATTTTTGTAGCTTCCATCTGTTAATATATCAAAATTTGTATTTTTAGTGATGATGTTTGCTTTTAATTGGTGCTTGTTAACGAAGCCAGTTAGTTTTGAGTTTAGTGTTTTGATTTTGAATCTTTTATATTCTAAATCATTTCCAGAAAGAGAAACATTTAAAATGCCATGTGAATTAAAATGAATATTTGCCGAAGCAGAAAGATTTTTAAGAGATAAATCATAAAAGGCGCATTTTTTTGTAGTGAGTTCGCCTTGAATGTAAGGTATTTTTCGTGTGCCTTTAATTATGCCTTTGCTTTGAATTGATCCAATCGCTTCTGGAAATATTTCAGAAAGATCGCGTGCGTTGAGGTTCCATTTTAGGTCTAATTTATTATTTAAAATACCATGAATAGTTAAAGTGTTGTTACCGAATGTGAAAATTCCTTTTTTAATATCAAGATATTTTTTAACTATGTCGCCCTGTAAATTTCCGGACAGGAATTTTTGTCGTAATTTTCCCTGTAGACTTAAATTTATTTTTCCGGATGGGAGGAGGTTATTTTGTAGTTGACCTTGTGAGTGTAAAGCGAAGCTAATATTGCCCGGCCATTTTCCCCATTGAATGCTCGGATCAAGGTTTTCTCCTTGAAGTGTTGTTTTCCAGTTTAATCTGTTTTTCCAGTCCAGCGTTAAAGAGCCGCTTAGTTTTCCGTCAAGCGTTTGTATGAATACGTGCGGTAAGTGAAGATGCGTTAAACTGCCAGAACCCGCTAGCTCAAAGAGCGAGTTAGGTATGTTATGATTGGCGATGTCAGTGTGAAGATGAAGTTTGTAAGCATTTAGTTTACCGGAAAGTTTGATATTGCCCTTTTTGCTTTTTATTTTATTATGTTTGCTGATAGGTAAAACTATATTTTGCCACTGTGCCTGAATGTTGATTGAACCTAATTTTAACGGCTGTTTGATGAGTGCAGATAAATTAATTGTGTGAGGTGTTTTGGAGCTTGCTTGTAAAGAGATTTGATGTTTTAAGCTTCCAGATAAATTAAATTGAATCGGCATGTTTGTCTTGTCAATTAACACAGTGCCTTTTAGTTTTGTTTGAAACGGACTTTGTAATTGTATGCTGCCGCTTAGTGTTACTGTATAGGGCGTTAGTGTAGAAGAAAATTTCTTGATTTTAAGGGAATCATTTTCTGTTTTTGCTTGTAGTGTGATGTGTTGTATGTGATGTTTTGAATTACCGCTGATAATGGTTGTATCAGTGAGATCAATATCATTTGCAGTTATTTGTATAGGCGGTAGAAATTTTTTATGCTGAAGATCGGATATTTTCGAGCGATTTTTTTTATGTGATTTGTGTTCTAATAAGTTTAATCGTGCGGAGGTGATATGAAGTTTGCCTATATTTAATCGCCCAGAAAATAAGGCTAAGGGATGCCAAACAAAATTGATGTTTTTTATGAATAGCGTAGTATTAGAGTCTTTGTAAGTAATACCAGAGAGCGTTATTTTTTTAAGCAAGTAACCGCTTGTTTTTTTTATATGTAATGTGTCGGGAATAAATTTGCTAATCATATCAATAGAGAGACGCAAACCGGTTTGAGTTGTCGTCAGAAATACTCCCGCAATGAGTATAAGCAAAATTGTTATAGCAAAGGTTCGAACAATAATTTTTAAAATACGTCGTATCATAAATCTGGTCCAAAACTAAATTCAAAACTCCATGGCTTGTCTTTGTCGCTTAAAGCTGTGGAAGCATAGAGTTCTAAAGCACCGATAGGCGTTTGCCAAACGACGCCCACACCAGTTCCTTTCTTTAAAAGATCACTAAAATGATTTGATGCATTGCCTATATCATAAAAAATAGCAGCGTACAAATCGTATATAATGCGACGCTGATATTCGATACTGCCGATAATTAATTTACTTCCCGGGCCTAAACTTTTGAGTCCATATCCTCTGACAGTATCAATGCCTCCGGTATAAAAACGTTTTGAAAGCGGAAGTTTATTTGGGTCTTCTATCCATGTATCACCAAAATTTCCGCGAAAGATGAATTTGTTATTTTCATTTGGACTATATATCCGTTTATATTGCAATTCTGTTTGAATAAAACTAACAGAAGAGAACACGGATTTTGAAGCACCTTGTAAGCTGATGCTGAAACGGCGTCCATTTTGTGCGCCAATGAATTTGTTTGCGTTGACGTGAGAAAAATTTATACTAGGGACTAGCAGGTGTGAGCGAATATCTGGTGAATTGTCGGTGAGGCGATAATCGTCTATTTGATAATCTAAACTGATTGTTCGCTGCCAAAATTTATAGTTTTTTACTTGATCAATGCCGATAGATTTTGTGACGCTTTCTTCTTCTTCATCTGGCGTTTGTCTAAAAATGCCAGCGGTTAAAGCATAATTTTCATGTGCTGGTTTTTCAGCTGGAATGATGTATTGAAGCGCTAAGTCTTGTTCGAGGCTGGAAAGTTTAATCCATGTGTTAAATTTATGACCATAACGGTTTGCCCAGTTTAGTCCAAATCCAAATAATCCTCTGATGCCGGTATTAGTGCCGTAGCCAAATCCAAATTGATATTTTTTCTGTTTTCTCATGCGGAGATTAACTTTCACGGGGATTTGTTTTTTTGGCGATATTTTTGATTTTGGTATATCTGGAATAACCGAGACATACTGAAAGTAGCCGCTTCCATTAAGGTCGCGCTGAAGATCAGTTAGTGCTTGATAAGAAAACGGATGATGGGGTTGAAATAAAATATAACGTTTTAAAAATGTTTCACATAATGGGATTTTTGAAAAGGTTACAGAACCAAAATAAAATCGAGAACCAGTATCAATAATTAATTTAATTGAACAAGTGTAGGGTCTTAAGTGAATAACGATTCTATCTTTATGAAGATTTGCATGTAGATAGCCTTGCTTTTGAGCTAGACTGAGTAAATCATTTTCTGTTTTTTTATAGGATTTTACATTAAAGATATCGCCTTTTTTAATGGGAAGCTTAGTTAATAATTTTTGCATGGCTTTATTTTTAGAGCCGGAACCTATTATTCGGACATCAAGTGTCGTAATACGTAAAGGTGTGCCGAGATTAACATAATAGGTGGTCGTCCATGTGTTATGTCTTTGGATAAGTGTGCTTTTTACAGTTGATTTAAAATAGCCGAACGGTTCGGCGGCTTTGCGGATTTCTTTACTGCCTTTTTCCGAGAGTATATTAATAATGCTTGGAGTGAGTTGGATTTTTGGATCATATTGAGCGATTTTCAAACGTTCTTTTGCATTTTGCAATACTTCTTTGTCTTGAATGCCGGTAATGTTGCTTTTAAGGGTGAGTTGTGCAAAGGCTTGAGAGCAAAATAACCCCAGTACTAAGATAATAATCCCGCATAATTGTTTGAAAAGTGATTTTAGCAAATTCATGCTGGCAGCTTAGCATATTCGGAAGATGGAAGGTAGGGGATGAATATTGAGAAAGCCTATTTTTGCAAAAAAATTTACATAGCGAGGAGAATTCAGCGGCTATTTATCATGGTTGACAGGTTATGTCGGCGTACCATTTTTAACCACATATGAGCTTGGTTTTTAGTGTAAATTTTTTTGGGGATAGTAAATAATAATTTGAACCTTCTGTTTTCATGGGTGCTCGTTACGAAAAAATCAATTGATTTTGAGGTAGCTAGCGGCGAGTGGGAAAAACGTATGAGTTGATAAAATAATTCGTTAAGCTGATTTTTAGATAAGTTAAAAGGCGGGGTGTTTTCTTTGCTTTTTGGTTTTTTCTCTAAGTTTAAATAAAAACCTTCAGGAAATTCCTTATGAAATTTATCTATAAGTTGTATAGTATAATCAATATGTTCGTGGACGGACTTATTAATATTAAATAGATATTCTAATGCATTTTGTCTGTTATTATGAATTGATGGAGTGGAGTAATTTATAATTATTCCATTTGAATTTTTAGCTAACCAAGATTCATTTAATAGATTATTTGCTTGATGTGATTGATAGCATAAGAAGAGGGTCTTGCTAATTTTGCATGCGCTGCATTTGTTGGCTAACAGTTGTAAAAATATATTTTTTACTTTTCCGCTTATTTTTCTATTTATTTTTAAAAAATGTATTTTTATTGGATTTTTATTGTTTTTTAATTCCATTGCCCATTGATAAAATGGGAGAATTTGCGGTACAACATTTATTGTTTTAAGAGCGCGTATTTTAGGTTTTAAAATATACCATGTGCTTAGCGCTATACCTAAGATAACTATAGAGAATTCACTGTATAGTGATAAATTGATAAAGCGTATTAGAATAATAGAAGCAAAAACGAATAAACCGCTTATAAGCACATCGTAGTAATGTCGTCTGCTAAAGGCAACAATTTGTAAATAAGCTGTAATAGATCGGAGCAGAAAAAATGGCAACAATAACCAATTAATTAATAAAATTTTGTGAAAATAGAGATATGCGAGGATGAGGCTCATGAGCCAAAAAGTTAATCCAATCCAAATCGATGAGGTAAAGACTCCTTTTTTTAATTTTATGTGAAATTGATGTAGCCATTTATTTTCTAGTTTTTTTGAGTCAAAATAAAACAGTCTTGCCCAGTTAAAACCGGATTGTATGATTGGAGCCAATAGGTAAAATAGCAGGAAAATATTATAATCATTTGTGGAAAATTTAAATCCATGCAGCATAATGAAAATTAATAACCCTTCTGCTCGTAGCATTATACCGTTTAATATTGCCAAAATTAATTCATGTGAAAATAGGTTGCGGATAAAATTTAAAAAATTTATAAAAATTTATAAAAATTTAGGAAAAATAATGGAATTTAGCATTATTTTGCGGAACAGTTTGTGCTAGAATGTAATCTGTTTTTTTATACAGAGGGACTAATGCTGCAATCCGAATATTTTAACTTAGGCTATGTCAGGAAATAAAGGTTACACTTAACATTCCATCTGACAGGCATCTTTGAATGTTCTTCAATCAAAAAACAACTTACATAGATTACTATGCGCGTTGTTTTTTTTACGAAATACATGGATGTATTTTATCCAATCTACCTATCAGATGTACGTTAACTATAACCTTTATTTTCTGACAGAGCCTTAACCCAAAAATATCAAAAATAGCAAGGTGTTGATTTATATGGATTCTCGCGTTTGTAAGAGCCTGCACTCAACTTGCCCCCGCATTCGCGTGGATGACAATATTGAGTAATGACAAAAGGAGCGGTTTGCAGCAGTCCCACAGGGGAAGGAGGTAAATGCAAATGAGTGGTTTAAAGCGTTTGCGATGGTTTGTTATCATTATTATTATTGGTATATGGTTTTCTAGTACGTGTATGGCTACAAATTTTTTGCCTAATGCTAAATATCAGGTTTGTTTTGTACCTGAACAAGTTTGCGGCTCTATGCTTGTTAATCTTATTGACCATGCTAAAAAGCAGATATTAGTTCAAAGTTATTCTTTTACTTCAGCGCCTATTGCTAGAGCTTTAGTAAGAGCGAAGCAAAGAGGCGTAGATGTAAAAGCGATTCTTGATAAAAGCCAATTTAAATCCCAAAAAAACGCAGTACAAAAATTTCTGTTGAAAAATAATATTCTTGTATGGATGGATTATAAAGTTCATTTTGCCCATGATAAGGTTATGATTGTAGATAATTCTATTGTTGCAGGGGGTAGTTTTAATTATTCTTTTGGCGCTCAGTTTGAGGATTCAGAAAATCTTATTGTTATTTATGATCGTAATGTTGCTAAACAATATGAGCAGCATTGGGAAGCGAGGCGACAAGCTTCTTTGAGAGTTCGTGAAGATTTAGAATTTTAGGGGGTATATTGTGCATGTTAATAATGGAAATTTTTTAAGAATTGTTTTTTTTGCTATAGCTATATGGTTTTTTCCGTTAATTGTTAATGCAGATAATTTTGTGTCCGGGTCAAAATATCAAACGTGTTTTACACCCGAGCAGGATTGTACGAGCATGATTAATTCTATGATTGCTCAGGCAAAAGAAAGCATATTGCTGTGGACGTTTACTTTAACCTCTAAACCAATAGCTGAAGCTTTAGTGAATGCTAAACGGCGAGGTGTAGAGGTTAAAGTGCTTTTGGATGCTAGGCAGTTTGACAACCTTATTTGGGAAAAGAGACTAGTGCGAAACGTTCTAGTTAAAAATCATATACCAGTATGGTTAGATTATAAAATGAAAACATCACATGATAAAACGATCATAGTAGATAAATGTATTGTGGAAACGGGAAGTTTCAATTATACAAGCGGCGCACAATTCAGAAATTCCGAAAATCTGATGATAATTCATGATCGTGGTTTGGCGGAAAAATATAAACAGCATTGGGATAATCGAATTAAAGAATCCAAACGATTGTATGTTAGAAAGGACAAAAAGAAAAAATATTGAATTTTGCAAAGTCTGTATTGAAGAGAAGCATCAAAAAGCAAGGTCAGTTCAAATTATTGTTGCATGCCGGTCAGGCTCTCGAAAACTAATCGAACATCGCCCGTCATTGTTTTG
>CBDVDN010000032.1:0-8918 GCA_965372775.1 uncultured Gammaproteobacteria bacterium | reverse complement strand
GCACATCACAATAATTCGGTCGCCAAAAGTCCATTACATCACTAGTATGCACACCATATTCCGGTTCAATAATTAGAACTCTTGGGTTCGCCGAAATTAACATTGCAACAGCACCACATCCTTGCGAAGATTCTCCGCTAGTATTCAATCCATAACGCGCAACATCCGATGCAATTAATAAAACTTTTTTATCAGGATCACGCGCAGCCAAAGCAGATGCTAATTGTAATCCGGCTGTTCCGCTATAACAGGCTTGTTTTAATTCAACAACACGACAGCGTTTCGGCAAATTCAATAATTCATGCACATAAATACCAGCGGACTTAGAAAAATCAATGCCCGATTCCGTTGCAAATAATAACGTATCAATCGTATCTAAATCGGCATACTGTAAGATACGCAGTGCAGCAGCCGCGCCCATCGTAACAATATCTTCATCAGGCGGCACCAATCCCATCATCCGCTGACCAAGCCCATCGTAAAATTTCGCAACATCACATTCACGCGCATACGCCAATTCCGCTAAATCTAAATAATAGTTTGAAGTATGAAAATTTATTGCATCAATACCGACATCAACCATTCTTTTTATCCATTCTTCGACGTTCTATCAACAAATGGCTTCGCATCAACTCACCCGAATTGGTCAACGCCGCCAATAAAGATAATTCACCGCACAACACAACCGCAGCCGCAATAACGGCTAAACGGCTTGCAGATTCCCCTGCTTTATCCGTCTTAGTACAGCCCATTAATTCCAAATTTTCTAAAACAAACGGCAAGTCTTTACCATTCCCAACTGTTCCAACAATAATATTCGGCAATGTCACAGAAAAATATAAATTATCATTTCGTACTTCAGCATGTACAATGCCTTGCGAACCTTCAACAATATTTGCAGCATCCTGCCCTGTAGCCAAATAAAAAGCCAATAACATATTTGCAAAGTGTGCATTGGCGCTACGTAAACTCCCTGCTAACACCGACCCCAATAAATTCTTTTTAACATTTAAATCGACTACTTTCTCCGGCGTTGTTCTTAACATACGTTCGCAAATATCTCGTGGAATAGTAATTTCTGCAATAACATATCTACCGCGCCCCAAAATACCATTCACGGCAGATGCTTTTTTATCAATACAATAGTTGCCAGAAATAGAAACATATTGCAAATCTGAATATTGTTTTAAGATCCAATTCATTATATGTTCTGCTGCATTCGTTGCCATATTATGCCCCGATGCATCTGCCGTAAAAAACTCAAACCGTAAATATAATAAATTACCAACAATCTGAAAGTTTATATTGAGTAATTTTGCAAAACGGCTACTCCCTTTGACAACGTCCGCTATTTCCGCCTGCCTATTTTGAATTTCCCGCACAGCTTTTAAAGCAGCTGAAGCATCAACCGCCTCTAAAATAATAGATCGCGTCATTCGCTCGTCAACTAACGTTACGGCTATGCCGCCATCAACAGCTCTTGAAACACGCGCGCCACGATTCGTCGTATTCCATACTGGCGCTTCAAATGTTGCTAACGGAACATAAACGCTTTCGTCAATTTTTGATCCAATTATTTTAATAGGTCCAACTGTTTTCATCGGTATTTTTGCAGTTTTCATGATCGCCTATTGTTCTCGTAATACAATTTTCATCTCCGTTATATAATTGTCATCCCCACGAAAGCGGGGATCTATTCCTATCTACACTTTCTTAAGGCATAACTCGCAGGCATTATAACGATTTCACCCCCAATAAACAACACCCGCTTCCTGAGGACGGATCATTAAGGGATGATAAGGATAAACGCGAACACCATAACGATAAAGCCCTGTATCCTTTAATTCATATCCGGAAATATAAGTTAAAATCCCGCTTTCTTGCGTATCCGCCAGCTGTAACGGAATAACAGCCGGCTTTTCGATAAATTGACGATCATCGCTTTTCCCTAATATAAACTCCGCTTTTAATTCATGTGCTTTTAATTTTCCAGAAAATAATAAAATCTTAACTTCGATCAGACCATTAGATGTAATTTTCCCATCTTGAATACCGTTAATTAAAATTGACTTTATTTTTACAGTATTAAAACCTGTAAGAACTTCCCACCTCCACTTTACAATATCCCTCAACAATTTATAATCATGCTGTATTAACTGTTTATATCGATGCACAACTGGACAATATAACCGCCCAAAATATTCACTTGCCATTCTATAACTATTATATTGACCAGCAATTGAAGACATGGCGTTCTTCATTTTTCTCACCCAATCGGGATTAAAACCATTCGAACGATTTTCATAATAAAGAGGCAGAACAGAAAGCTCTAAATTATCCAATAACATCATAGCTTCCATATCATTTCGCATCGAATAATTCGGTAAATTATCAAAACTCCTAATATTCCAGCCAATCTCAGACTCGTAAGCTTCTGCCCACCATCCGTCTTCAATTGAAAAATTTAACCCGCCGTTCACGCCGACCTTCATCCCGCTTGTACCGCTCGCCTCACGACCTAAAATCGGCGTATTCAGCCAAACATCAACACCAGATGTGAGCAGTTTTGCTAAACCCATATCGTAATTTTCAAGGAAAATAACGCGTCCGTTAAAAATAGGATCACGCAAAGATTCAATAATATTTTGTAATACCTGTTGTCCTGCTTTATCTTCAGGATGCGCTTTACCAGCAATAAGCATAATAATCGGACGATCAGCATTATTTAACATTTTTGCCAATCTTTCTTTATCCCTTAAAATTAAATTCATTCGCTTATAAATCGCAAATCTTCTTGCAAATCCAAGAACTAAAGCATCCCCCTGCAAACAAGCTAATGATTCATTAATTAGTTTTTCTCTTTCATTACGAAATGGATACTCTTTCATAATTCGATTTTTCACAACTGCTAACAATTTTTCTTTTTGTATTTTATGCGTCTGCCAAATTTCAACGTCCGGTACAGCATGAATTTTTTCCCAATTTGCCTTATCTTGCTGATGCGCTAACCAATCCGATCCTAAATATTTATTACAAACTGTCTGCATCGACTGACTCATCCACGTCGCAATATGTACGCCATTCGTAATATCTTCTATAGGCGCCTCATGCTTCAAAAAACCAGACCAAATGCCCGCCCACATCGCTCTGGAAACTTTACCATGAAGTTCAGAAACAGCATTAATGCCGGCAGAAAGCCGCATTGACAACACAGTCATTGAAAAAACTTTTGAATTAGGCTCAAGACTGCGTCCGCGCTTTAAAAGTCCTTCCATTGAAACGCCTAACCTATCCGTAAACTCCGAAAAATATTTACTGATCATTTTTTCAGAAAAGGCTTCATTTCCTGCCGCAACCGGCGTATGTGTTGTAAAAACCGAAGAAGCCTGCACTGCCTGACATGCTTCATGAATCGATAATTTATGCTGCTGACAAAAATTCCTCACTCTTTCTAACAATAGAAATGCTGAATGTCCTTCATTCAAATGATACACAGCTGGATGAATATTTAATTTTTCAGTTAATAACCGAACGCCGCCGATACCCAAAACAATTTCTTGTTTAATACGCTGCTCTCTTCCGCCAGCATATAACCGCGCGGTGATTTTTCGATCATCCGCATTATTTTCTGGAACATCTGTATCTAATAAATATAAACTAATTCGCCCAACTTTCACTTCCCATGCACAACCTGTTATCGTCCGCTCTAAAATTCTTATATTTAACGACAAAGGTTTTCCATGCTCATCACTCACCTGTGCAATAGACAATTGAGTAGGATTATTATTTCTATATGTTGTAATTTGACCGCCATGAAAATCAATTTCTTGCTGAAAATAGCCTTGCTTATAAAATAAGCCAACAGCAACAAAAGGAACGTTAAGATCCGACATGGTTTTTAAATAATCGCCCGCCAAAACACCTAGCCCGCCGGAATAAATCGGTAAACTTTCATCTAACGCATATTCCATACAAAAATAAGCGATCGGATGGCGCGGACTAAAATATTTTGCACTCTCGCAAATATTACAAATTTCTGTCGGCTTAGCATATGCATTAAATTTTTCCAAAACAGTATGATATTTTTCCATATACTGCTGATCATTTGACATCTGCACAAGCAAACGATTAGACACATTATTTAAAAATGCAATTGGATTTTTTGAAACTTTTTCCCATAATTCAGAATCTATTTCTTGAAATAAAACTGCTGATTCAGGATGCCATGACCACCAAAAATTATTGGCAAATTTTCTAAGCTCCCTTAATTTTTCCGGCAGCAAAGTTTCATAAGAAAACGCTCTTAATCTTGGCATATTTGATTCTGCTTCACGAATACATGTCATAAATCGTTCTTCTGAAATAAATTTTTTATAATAGATTTCATTAAACGCAATAGACTGCTCATAAGCATCAACATAATCTTCAAAGAAATATTTCCAATCAGCTAATTTCGCAATCAAGCTTGCTTTCTTTCGAATTTGATCTTTTTTAGCTCGATCCTGCTGAGCGACTAATTCAAAATGCTGACAAAGTGAATCTACGACTTCTTCTGTATGACTGTTTCTACGATTTAAAACAAAAACCGCCTCTTGATAATCATGTTTCAGTGTTTGTATCCAGCACCCAAAACCGGCAAGATCAGTTGTAACAGTCGGTGTCCCATAAGCAATACTCTCTAACGGCGTATACCCCCAAGGTTCGTAATAAGAAGGAAAAACAGTTAAATCGCAAGCAGTCAACGCTTCTTCATAAGGAAAATCAAAAACGCCATCTGATCCGTTAAGGAAAGCATTAGAATAAATAATATGAATTTTCCTATTTGGATCACGTAAATTTAAACTATTACAAACGCTCACTATCGGATCGACATCAGGATTATCAACCCGATGCGTTGCAAGACCAAGTACTCGACCTTGACCAGGATCATTAGAATAATCCCCTTCCAATAAACTATCTGCTTTAGAATAATCATGCACCGCAACTAAAAAGAAAACGACAATCTCTGGAGAATCAGGCGGCAAACGTTCTTCAAGTTTTGCCAAACTTTTTAAAAAAACGTCAAAGCCTTTGTTATGAAATTCATAGCGTCCGGATGTCATCCAAATCAATGCATTTGAATCAACTGCCTTTCCTATAATTTTACCCGCTATTGAAATTAATCTTTCCCGCGCAACACCATTTTGAGTATATATTTTACTATGCTGAATCTTTTCAATATCTAGTCCATTAAACGCTATTTTGTCCGGATATTTATTTAGGATAATATTGGATTCGTCAGCCGTAATATTACTAACGGTCGTAAAACAATCTGCATATTTTGCCGAAGCTCGCTCCAAAGAATGTTTCGAAAATACGCTGAACCTTTTTGCCTCGTCATCCACATCAAGATGTGCAGGCAAATCAAAAATAAGCTGATTAGCACTTGATAAAGCGCGACCCAAAACCGTTGCATGCGTCGTAAATACCGTCGAGATAATCGGCATATGCTGTTTAATATATAAAACACCAGCGCCGCTCATCCATTCGTGAAAATGTGCAACAACTTGTTTGTTTTTGATAAACAACTGCTTAGCAATAATTGTAATTAATTCTGCGCACGCTGTTGCAAACAAAATAGGTTCTTGATAATCAAAACCGCCTTCGAGCGAATCAACGCTAAAATTAGTCCAAAGATTATATAATAATGGCTCGATATTATGCCTATCTCTAAAATCAACAAGAATGACTGGCGGTTTTTCTGCAATATCCCAATATCCGATTTGGCAAGGAAACTTTTCTTCTTGAAGTAATTGCTCGATAGGCTTTAAGAATTCTGTCGTCTGCTCAACAAAACCATCATTATTATCCAACAACGGTCCTATTAAAATATAATCTTGCTCAAAACGTTCAACAGCTTGTTTAATTTTAGAAAGTATAACTGTATTAATACCACCAACAAAATTACAAACTTCCCAGCTTACCTCAAATAAAAAAATTTTTTTAGCCATGAGTGGAAGTACCTTTTATAAAAAATTGGATGGATAAATTGCCACAACTAATCCTTTTTACAACATCAAAAGCTTCGTAGGTTTGGCTAAGCGCCCCTGAATTCAAAAAAATACTTTTAAAATAAAACTTGATTTATGCTATAAAAAACCACAAAACCTCAATATAAGCGCAGTCCAACCTACATTTCTGCCTTCTGAATTCTGAACGCTACCTGCTTCGAAAAATCGCTTAGAATATTTTGATAATTAATATAAGCCTCATAAGGACTATGGTAAGGATTAAAATATTTATGTACGTCTCCGTCTTGAGAATACTTCGTACACATATAATAAAAATGATCCGACGTTAAAAGCGTTCGCCATTGATGCGTTAACGCATCATCATTAATCGCATTAACATCATGCTCTAAAGCATAAACCGCGTTCAGTGCATCATCTTGAAGATTATTACCGCACCATGCGGTCAAATCACGCTCAACATCAGCCCAAGAAATAAAATGCGGTATATCAAGTTCTGCTTTCGGATAACATAGCTGACTTACCTCATGCGGCGTAGCAAAATGATAATCTGGATGCTGAAAAATATAATCCGGCATTTTTTTTAAAAACTCAAAAATACCGGTCTCAACCCATTGATGTTCGCCAAAGGTTTCATAATCCATAAACAAATTGACAACTTCCGCATTTGTATTCAGCGAATGAATCCAATGCGCATATTTATCTGCAGTTAATGGATAATCTTTCCATGAAGATTGTGAAAATCTAAAAGCAACATCATCAGATAACCGATAGTTTTTTAATAATAATTTCAAATGCTGACAACCTTTCGGCTGATAAAGAAAATTAGGACTGCGCCAATCTAAAATTTTATCGGCACCCTCAGTTAATATCGCTTCATACCCTAAATCTTCTACTGTTTTTGCTAAGGCATTATTATAAATCAACTCTGTATTTCTAAATACTTTTGCATCAAATCCAAATTCTTCTTTGATTAATTTTTTATGTAAAATAATTTCCTTTTTAAATGCCTCTTCTGAAAACAAATAACTTAAACTATGATAATACGTTTCATTCAAAAATTCGACACACCCCGTTTCCGCAAGGCGTTTAAAAGAATCTAAAACTTCGGGACAGAATTCCTTAAACTGCTCAATCGTAATACCCGAAATTGAAAAAGCAATTTTAAATTTACCTTTATGTTTTTTAATTAAATCAAGCAGTACTGCATTAGTCGGCAAATAACACTTCGACGCAACTTTTAACAAAATATTTCGATTCGCTTCATCATCATGATAATAATGAGAATGTCCAATATCAAAATAGGTGTATTTCCTTAACCGAAGCGGCTGATGAACTTGAAAATAAAGACAAACGGCTACCATAATAACACCCCCTATAATTCATTATAAATTTTTATTAACTTTTCTGCTGTTTTTCCCCATGTTAATACGCTAACTTCTTCTGCAGAAGATTGTAACAACTCATCCCGCAAAGCTTGATAGTCCAGCAAAGCAAGAATTTTTGCAGCCATATCATCAGCATCCCAAAAATCCGCCTTGAGTGCATGCTCCAAGACTTCGGAAACACCGGACTGTTTAGAAATAACAACAGGGACTTGTCGTGAAAGTGCTTCAAGGCAAGTCAATCCAAATGGTTCCGAAACACTTGGCATCACATAAACATCAGCTAAATTATACAATCTGTCCACAGTTTCTGGATCTAAAAAACCGGTAAAATGCACATACTTGCCAATACGCATTGATGCTACACATTCGATCATATCGTTCATCATATCCCCGCTGCCAGCCATTACGAATTCCACATCTTTACGTTTCGATAGAATTTTTCGGGCAATTTCAACAAAGAAATACGGACCTTTCTGATGTGTAATGCGGCCTAAAAACAATACCATTTTTGAAGACTTGCCTGTTGATACTTCATTTTCCTTTTTATCGGTATGATACATGCCATTATGTACAACTGTTATTTTATCTGGCGAAATACCGTAGTGCTTAACAATAATATCTTTTGTATATTGACTAACTGAAGCAATTCTATCAGCCTGTTCCATACCATATTTTTCTATCTCAAAAATACTTTGATTAACGTGTTCCCCGCTGCGATCGGGTTCCAGCGCATGTGCATGATAAATTAAGGGCTTATTCGACCGTTTTTTTGCTTCAATACCCGCTAATACTGTTAACCAATCATGACAATGAATCACATCATGCGGAATCTGCGCACCTAATGTTCCAGCCACAACCGCATAACGAAAAACTTCCGCAATCAAATCGCCACCGTAATACCCTGAAAATTGGCTAAAAGGATGTTCAAGCAACTCTTGACAGGCATGACAACCATTTTTGCTCTGCAGTATCTGCTGATAAGATTCTTCGGATAAGTAAGGATGCAATAAAGCTTCAACTTTTTGAATATTTACATTATGACAAAACGTTTCGAGATAAAAAGGATCAATACCGCCCTTAAGCGATTCGCAGCCGATAATAGAAACATTATCATTATTCGTTAGATTCTCAACGCCTTGGGGTAACACAAGATTAACTTTGATATTACGTCTGGCTAACTCCTGAACAATAGCAAAGCAGGCAACGCCAAGCCCACCGCTAATGCGGGGTGGAAACTCCCATCCATACATTAAAATTTCCATTACCCTATTCCATTTACAAAAATCAATCCAGACAAATAATTTATAAGAATATCACAAAAATTCAATAAATTAACATCAATTTCTTTGTCCAACGTTAAAATTTTAAAAAAAATGCATAGGTTGGGCTAAGCGCCCATAAATTAAGTAAACATTTTTTAATTAATATCTGGTTTTTACTTGAAAATATTTATGATTTATCTATTAAGCGCAGCCCAACAAGATTGTTGGGCTGCGCTTAAATAGATGTGTCAAGAATTTTT
>CBDVDN010000031.1:0-8955 GCA_965372775.1 uncultured Gammaproteobacteria bacterium | reverse complement strand
CCTCTGTGATTAAAAGATTATAATCTGTGTGTCCAAATTAGTGTAGCCACTTCAATAACGAGTTTTTTCTTCATCAAGGAAACTTATTGTAAATCAAAATTTATAAGCGATTGAAAAAATTTGATTGTTTTCAAAGTCTGAAAGTAGTAATTTTATATTCTTTATGCTAAATTCAATCAGATTGGTAAAATTTTGAGGGATCATGATAGTTAAATGAAGAAGTTGTCGGTTGTTTTAATTTTAGGTTTGATCGTCAGTGTGGCTGGGGTTACTGCGCAGGCGCGGTCTCAAAGGAAGCCTCTATTGCTGACTTTAAAAGATGCTATTGTGCTTGCTTTAAGAGATAATCCGGGGCTTCAATCGGCGGAGCTTGGGCGCATTACACAAAAATATTCCTTAATGGTAGCAAAAAATGAGTTTGAACCAAAATATTCGCTTGGTGCTTCATGGAACCATACGGAATCTAGAGTTGATGATGAAGATAGCCGCTCAACATCTAATAATTTACAAGCTTCTGTTGGGCTGAAAACAGCATATGGTACGGAATTTAAATTATCTTCTGATAATCCTATGCCTGAACCGCCAGGTTATTGGAATCCTGCGCTATCTCTTTCGATTACACAACCCTTACTAAAAGGATTTGGGAGAGCAGTTGTTGAAGCAGCATTGAATGATGCATTAGATAGTGAAGTTGTTAATAAGTTAAATTTCAAGTCTACAGTTATTTCGACGGTCGATGCAGTTATAAACAATTATGTTTCACTTTTTCAGGCTAAAGAA
Source organism: uncultured Gammaproteobacteria bacterium (assembly GCA_965372775.1). Taxonomy (GTDB): domain Bacteria; phylum Pseudomonadota; class Gammaproteobacteria; order UBA12402; family UBA12402; genus CBDVDN01. The sequence continues at coordinate 8,175 of CBDVDN010000031.1, read as the reverse complement.
CGAATCGCAATAGATAGGGCCTCATTAAAACAATATGCGAGAACCCTTGCCCAGACTAAAGCATTTATCAAAGCCGGTCGAAGAGCCAAAATAGACTTGCTTGAAACGCAATCTCAATCTGAACAACTCATGGTGCAATTGCAAAACGATAAGAATACTTATCAGCAAAAATTTGCCACTTTCTTAGATTCATTAGGGCTGCAGCCTGATGTTAACGTTAAAATTCCAGATAACATCGATTTTGATAAACTTGCCAATTCCCTAGTTAACGGTAAGAACTTGTTAAGTTTAAAACAAAGCAAACAAATAGCACTGCAGAATAATATTGGTTATCAAGTCGAAGGATTTACATTAAAAAGCTTAAAACGAGCTTTAGTAACTGCAAATGATGGAACACATTGGAAATTGGATTTAACGGTTAATGGTTCGGTTGGCAATGGGGCTGGCGGCGGCAGTAATTCTAGTATCAACAGCTTAATGAATGGTCGAAACGAGTCGGCAGGCGTTGGATTAATCCTTGCTATTCCAATTGATGATATGAGCGCAAAACAAACGCTGCTCAGTGCCAAAGTCGGATTAGAGCAAGGTGAAATTAATTATAAAGAGAAAAAGCGAGATTTAGAATTACAGGTTGAAAGCGTTCGTAATACCGTTATAAGCAGTGAGAAACAATTAATGCTGGCGAAGCAGGCGTTGAAAACTCGTCAGAAAACACTGAAAATGATGGAAATCAAACAAAAAGCGGGTTTAATACCGATGTCTCAGTTGTTAGATCAACAAGAAGATTTAATTCAATCGGAACAATCAGTTTTATCGGCAAAAATTGGCTATGTTAATTCATTAGTTGCATTTAACACACTGCTTTCAGTAACATTGTATCATTGGGGAATTAAGATAAGGTATTAATTGAGAATTGAGGGAATGAATCGCTTCGCGATAGGTTTTATATTTGGGTATTAATTATGAAAAAATTTATCAAATCTAAAAATTGTTTACCATTTTTAGGCGTTTGTATGTTTTCTTTTTTATGCTGTTTAACTGCTTGTCAGCAAAAAAAAGAAACTAAAGCGCAGCAAACTGTTATGACGATTTCAATGCATGCAACAACGAAAAAACTCTATTTTTCCGGTACAGTGGAGCCTTTGAAAAAAACACCGATTATTACACCGGTAAAGGGAGTTGTTAAAGGTAACTTTTTTAAATTCGGACATAAAGCAAAAAAAGGAACATTATTGTTTACGATAAATGCCGCACAGCAGCGTACGGAATATGAAGAAACTTTAACGAATTATCTTAAAGAAAAACAAAAACTCAACACGAGCAAAACAAATGCTACAACGTCCGATGTTTTATATAAACAAGATATTATATCGCGAAATGAATATAATCAGGCACAGGACAATTATACTTTGGATCAGCTTTCATTTATTCAATCGGAAAAGAAACTGCAAAAGATATTACACAAGCGTCAGCTTAGCGAACTTGTGAAATTATCACTTAGAGATTTGAATGCTGTTATAAAAGCTTTAGAGTTGGGCGAAGAAGCGGATATGGTTAAAATTTATGCGCCTGTTCCCGGTGTTGTTTTGTCGTCAAAAGATGATAAATCACAACCCGGCACCGAATTAAAAGAAGGCGAAGTTCTTCTTTATTTAGGGGATATGACCGGTATTTCAACAAGTATCAAAGTCAATGAAATTAATATTAATCAATTACGTGAAGGACAAAAAGCAACCATTACCAGTACGATTGATCCAAGTATTGTGCTAGATGGGCAGGTTAAAAGCATCAATTTTCAAGCAGAAACGAGCGGCGGTTTGCCTTCTTTTTCGGCAGAAGTTGTTGTGTCTAAATTAGCGCCAAAATATCAAAAAATCATTCATGCGGGGATGAGCGTGAAAGTTGCGATTATATTGCATCAAAAGAAACAAATTTTAGTTCCTATTCAAGCAGTATTTCAAAAAAGTGATGGCTCTGACTATGTCAAAAAAACTGATGAGGAAGGAAAAAAAATAACTGAAGTTCCTGTTACAACAGGGGGAACCACAGAAAGTTCGGTTGCTATTACGTCCGGTTTAAAAGTTGGAGATCAAATCATTGTCCCTAATTGAATTAAAAGATATCGTAAAGATCTATCATACCGGTTCTACTGATTTAGAAGCGTTAAAGAGCATTAACTTATCTATAGATCAGCGCGAGCTTGTTGCGATTATAGGGCATTCCGGATCTGGAAAATCTACTATGATGAATATTCTTGGGTTATTGGATAGACCGACTTCGGGTTCTTATCTGTTTAATGGAAAAGAAGTTGCAGAATTAGAGGATGATGAAAGAGCTTATATGCGCAACAAAACTATTGGGTTTGTTTTTCAATCTTTTTTTCTGCTTCCTAGGTTAACTGCCGTACAAAATGTGGGTTTACCGTTAGCTTATAGAGGGTTGCCGCGATCTGAAATTCGTCCGAAAGCGTTTGCAATGTTAGAAAAATTAGGGTTGGGACATTTGTCTCATCATAAACCGAATCAGCTGTCTGGCGGTGAACAGCAGCGTGTTGCGATTGCGCGCGCGTTAGTTGGCGAGCCGAATATACTGCTTGCGGATGAACCGACTGGCTCATTGGATACAAAGACAGGAGACGCAGTTTTAAATCTATTTTTGGACTTAAATAGAAAAGAACAAAAAACCATTATTATTATCACACATAATAATGATATTGCTGCACAGTGTCGACGAACTGTTAAGCTGCAGGATGGCAATATTATTGAAGATAAGATCAATGAGTAAAGCGATATGAATAGTATCTTCTCAATAATCCGTGGTAAAAACCACTATCCCCGTTATTCCGGAAGTGACCCTGAAAACGAGTGCATCGAGTTCATCCGGGGGCGCTATCCGGAATCTATAAGTAGCAAAGGATTTTTTATATGAATTTGCGTGCACACATCAGAGAAGCGCTTGCAAATCTGGTTGCTGGAAAATTAAGGTCTATTCTCGCAACGCTTGGCATACTCGTCGGAACTGCTTCTGTTGTTGCGATGGTTTCGGGCGGAAAGCTTGCAACACGCGAGGCCTTATTACAGTTCAAAGCATTGGGAACAGATCTGCTTTCCTTGTCGATCAATCCGGCAGATCAATCGCAGCAGGCTGGTACCGATAAAGCGCAAGCACAAAAAATTACTCAAAAAGATATTTTTAATATAAAAAAAGCTTCTTCGGATATTGTTGATATTGCGCCTTATACGAATACTTATGCAAATATTTCATTTGGCGGACATGAAATACGCGGAAACGTCATCGGCGCAACGGAAAATTTACTTAATATTATAAAATTAGTGACGGTAACCGGTCGGTTTGTTTCTCATTTAGATAAATATTCATTTTTTTGCGCACTGGGTAATAAAGTTCATAAAGAAATTAAAAAATATACGTCTAATCCTATCGGCAAACAAGTAAATCTAGGTAAAAATATTTTTACGATTATTGGAAGCATTGAAAAAACAGAGGATAATTCGTTTGTTTATGCTGATTTAAATGACGCAATATTTGTTCCGCTGCAGGCTTCTTTAATTTTAGATAAATATGTAAAAATATCCAATGTTGTTTTAAAGCTAAAACAAAATACTAAAATAGAGCCTTTGGAGGAAAAAATAAGAGCTTACTTTAAAAAAAATATTCCGGGCTATAGATTATATTTTCGTGATGCAGAGCAATTCATCAAGCAGATGAAAAAACAAGAAAAAATATTAACTTTATTTTTAGGTTTTGTTGGAAGTATTGCATTACTAGTCGGCGGGATTGGCGTTATGAACATTATGCTGGTTTCGGTGATGGAACGACGAAGAGAAATTGGCGTTCGTATTGCAATTGGCGCAAAACGGCGGGATATTCAATCTTTATTTTTAACTGAATCCGTTATTCTTTCTTTATTCGGTGGAACGTTAGGCGTTATAACCGGTGTTTTAATTTCTTTTTTAATCGCAGTTATTCGGCATTGGCACATCACGATATTTTTCAATCCAATCATTCTTGGTTTTACCGTATCTGTGTTTATAGGCGTTTTCTTTGGATTTTATCCTGCTTACAAAGCGGCAAAACTAGATCCCATCGAGACTTTACGCGCGGAGTAGTGCTCTGTCAGCGCAAAAAGTTAGGATTGTGTGGTTGTAAAAATTTGGTTAATCTGTCATGAAAACGCGTGTTATCAATATCGTAGCTACACGGCGTGCCGTGCTCTTTATTTTGATAACGTTCAAAATATCAGCACGGCACGCCGTGCAGCTATGGTGATGACGGGGGTGCCGAATATTTCGGCACGTTCCTTACAATTAATTCATCCTAAAATTATGAATTGACAGAACAGTAGGGTGGTTTTTTTAATAGCTATAGAAAAAGAAAAATGCCCGAGAGTTTAAAAAATCCTCGGGCATTTTGTTTATAGTGGAATCCCGATTGTTACGATTTATTGTTTAACTGGGCGTTAGGGTATCAGTATCCGTTTTTGCTAAGGTGTTGATTTTATGTCCACGCAAGGTATAACTAAGCGCGCAATAATAAAATGCAAAGCAGAATAAATCCGATCAAGAAAAGCGCTAGAATACCCATCGTGCGAAAGCTTTTATTTAAGTTTGTCGGGGATAGAGATTTGGGGTGAGCGCGTAAGTAGCTGATTAACCACCAGATAATGAAAGCAGCAATGATGATAACTAATAATTTATTCCACATTTTAAAACTCAGTTTATGTAGGTTGGGCTAAGCGCCTCATAAATAAGATAAAATTGTCAAAACTATAATCTGTGTTGATCTGTAAAAAATCTACAAAACATAATATTAAGCGCAGCCCAACGACTTTGTTGGGCTGCGCTTAAGTTAAAAATCATAAATATTTTCAGGTAAAAACCAGATTCAAATCAAAAAATATTTAAGTAATTTATGGGCGTTTAGCCCAACCCACACAAGCACTAATTCCTAAGTCTGCCGAAGGCCGGACTCGAACCGGCACGACTTTCGTCACTACCCCCTCAAGATAGCGTGTCTACCAATTTCACCACTTCGGCATAATTATACGATTTATGACACGGTACGCCGTGTTACTACTTATGTTTTTTAACAGTTGTTTTTTGTTTTTTGTGTGTGCTGATTAACGGTTTTGGCTGTGTTTTTTGTTGCTTAGTTATTTTGGAGATTTGTTCTGCTTCAGTTAGAATACCGCCTTTGTGGGATTGTCTGGCTTGATGTGCGGCAATATATGTTAACGCAATACTTGTTCCAAAAAAACAAGCCGCTATCAGAATCGTTAGTTTCAATAAAAATCCGATAGAACCTTTACTTCCAAAAACTGTTTGGGATGCACCGCTTCCAAAAGCAACACCCATCGAGGCGCCTTTTCCTTTTTGAAGTAAGACCAATCCGATTAAGGTAACTGCAAATAAAAGATGAAGAATTAAAAGAATCTGTGTCATAGTCGTTGTTCCTATTCGCTTGCAGCTTGGCAAATGTTTATAAACTCTGGGGCTTTCAAAGATGCCCCTCCGATTAAGCCGCCGTCAATATCCGGCATGGTGAATAAATCTTTAGCATTATTTGCTTTAACGCTGCCGCCGTAAACAATGCGTAAATTTTCAGAAATTTTAGCATCATGGTCGACAATAGTTTTTCGAATAAAGTCATGAACGGTTTGAGCTTGTTCTGGTGTGGCTGTTAATCCAGTCCCAATTGCCCATACTGGTTCATATGCAATGATACTGTCTGCTAGTTTTTCAATGCCAACATAATTGATTACAGTATTGATTTGTTCCAGAACGACAGATTCCGTTTTGCCTTCTTCTCTTTGTGTTAAAGTTTCGCCAACGCATAATACAGGCGTTAATCCGTATTTTAGCGCAGCAGAAAACTTTTCAGCGACCAGAATGCTGCTTTCTTCATACAATTGTCGTCTTTCCGAATGTCCAACTAAGACATATTGACAGCCGATATTTCGTAACATCAACGGAGAAATCTCTCCAGTATAGGCGCCTTTTTCGTGTTGACTAAAATTTTGAGCGCCAAAAGCAATATTGGTGTTTTTTAGAAGATCGTGAACTTGAGTTAAATAAACGAAACTCGGGAAAACAACAACGTCGGCAGTCGAAAAATTTTTTAATCCTTTTTTAATATTGTTAATCAAAGCAGTAATTGATGCTTGATCACCGTTCATTTTCCAATTTCCAGCAATAAATTGATGTCTCATATTTTATTTCTTCCACAAATAATCTTAGAAAAGAAAGGCATTTTAGCGAATACAGCAGGAATTTACAAGGGGAATTCTATTTTCCATCATTTGTGTTTCGATCAGCGTAGAGCTTAGCCAAAGCGCATGAAATAAGCCGTTCGTCCGAAGAAGCTGCTCGACTCGTTAAAACAATCGGGACTTTTGCACCTAGAACCATTCCGGCAGATTGACCAAAAGCTAAGAATTCAAGCGCCTTCATTAAAATATTGCCGGTATCAATATTTGGCATAACTAAAATATCCGGATCACCCGAAACGGGTGATTTTAGATTTTTACCCAATGCGACTTCTTTTGAAATGGCTGTATCAAAAGATAGCGGACCGTCTAAGATGCCGCCAGTGATTTCATTACGATCAGCCATTTTGCATAATATAGCCGCATCTAATGTTGCCGGCATATTTTCTAAGACTGTTTCGACAGCAGATAATATAGCGACTTTCGGTTTTTCCACGCCTAATGCAATAGAAAAATCTATAGAATTTTGGACAATATCAATTTTTTCATGGACAGTCGGTGCAATATTGATGGCGACATCCGTTGCAACCAGTAATTTATGATATGTTGGGACATCTATTACAAAGCAGTGTGTCATGCGGCGGTCAGTTCGAAGTCCGCTCTCGTGAGCGATTACAAATTGCATGAGTTCGTCTGTATGTAAGTCGCCTTTCATCAATGCATTTACAGTTCCTTCTTTAGCCAATTCTACGGCATATTTTGCAGATAATTTGCTGGTTGCCTTGTCTATACATTCATATTGACATATATCATATCCTATTTTTTTTGCGGTTTTTTTGATTTGATCCATCGGTCCGATGATAACGGGTTTAATTAATCCTTTTTCAGCTGCTAATATTGCGCCTTGCAGAGATGATTCGCTAATCGGGTAAACAATGCCCATAGCCAGCGGTTTTTTTTGTTTGAGTGCTTTATGTAGTAGCGGAAGTAATTTTTTTCCTCGATCATAGGAAAAAATTTTTGGCAGATGCATTGCAGGTATTGATATTTCTTCTACAGGCGCGATAAGTTCAGCTTTTCCTTGTGTTACAACTTCTTTCTTTTGGTTTGTGCACTTGCAATCAAAGATAACATGTTTGTTTTTTGAATTTTTTTTGACAACTGTTATTGTTGTATGAATAGTATCGCCGATGAAGACTGGTTTTTTGAAATTTAAGTTTTGACTGACGTACATTGATCCCGGTCCCGGCAGCTTTGTGCCCATTACCATAGCAATTATCGAACCGCTCCACATGCCATGAGCGATTCTTTTGCCGAATTCGCTGTGTTTGGCATATTCGGTATTGGTATGAATAGGATTAATATCGCCAGACATTAGTGCAAATGTGTGAATATCTTTTTCCATCAATTTTTTTTTGACGGTAACAGATTGCCCAATCTTTAACTTATCAAAAGTGACATTTTTAATAGTGCGCATAAAGTTGTCCCGTTTGAAAAACCCAAATTGTGTCCATGTGGGATATAGTATACCGATTAGATTTCCTGATCAATGCGACCATATTTTAACCACAAATTTCTACAGTATTTTTCAATAAATGATGATATCATCGCGCATTGTTAAATTGTTTTCACTGTTATATTAATGGTAACGAGGGACGCAATGGGATCAAAAGATCAATTATACACTTTGGTTAGTACAGCACAATCCAGATATGAGAAATGGTATGGTGAACGTTTAATCGAGAAATCTTTTGGGACTACTATCGGTTTTTAAATCGGCATGGTTTATCCGGACAAAAACGAACTGCAGCGTTAGTATCTGAATGATGACATCAGGTCATCATTATCTTATGGCGGAAGCCCATGTTTGTGAATGTAATATTTTCTGATCTTTTTTGCTCTGTACACGTCAAAACTTTTAAAAAATATGTAGGTTGGGTTAATCGCCCGTG
>CBDVDN010000030.1:0-9041 GCA_965372775.1 uncultured Gammaproteobacteria bacterium | reverse complement strand
TGTAGGTTGGGCTAAGTAGCGCCCGTGAATTTATTAAATATTTTTTAATTAGAATTTGATTTTTATTTGAAAATATTTATGATTTATCTTTTAAGCGCAGCCCAACAATCTTGTTGGGCTGCGCTTAAAAAGATGTTTCAAGAATTTTTTTGAATCAAACCGAAGTGTAGGGGCGACCCTTGCGGTCGCCCAGGTTAAAAAGTTACCGGCGAAGCCGGTCTATTTTATTCCGTATTGCGCTTCGCTTCACACGGGCTACATTTTATTGTTTTTATCACGGGTTTTGGAGTAGTTACGAAAGTTATATTTAACTTTCTGTAATCCTAATCATATTTTCAAGGGCGATTTTGGCATTATTAATAACCCATTGCTGCCATTTTTTGTCAAGGCGTTCTCGTGTGCCGGTGAATTCATTGACAACATCGCCGGCTTTGACTTCGTTAATATCGAGTTTTTTACCTTGACGAAGCAGATCAAGTGTTGCGACAAGATGTGGCGGGTCATTGCGCGACATCGTTGCACAGCCGCATCCCATGCCTTTAAAGCCGCTGATGGGCGCATCGCCGACATTAACGACTTCAATGCCTTTTTCTAAACAAACTTGTTTGATATTTTGTACCATGTGATTTTCCGTGCCGATCGCGTATTTTTGTGTGTTAGCGCGGTCATTGTAAACATGATCCCATATGAAAGCGGTGGAGTCGCAGCAATCTGCTTTATTGACTGTTGCTTTTATACATTCTGGATGGACGACAACATTAAATCCTTTTTTGTGCCAGTAATCTATCATTTCTGGTTGAAAATAAGTGTGAACGCTGCAGTAACTGCCGAATAAAACAAGCTGCGCATTATTGAATCGTTCTAATGTTTTTTTGTTTTGGTTGAATAAATTATAATTTGCAGCGTCTTCACCGCACGGACAATAAGCGATTTTTTCTGGTGGAATGTCGAGCCAGCCTGCGACGTTTTCGCCCATATTTTTATCTGGAATAAATAGAATTTTTTTGTTTTTTTGCATAGCCCATTGAAAGATTTTTTTGACGTTAGAACTCGTGCAGACAGCGCCGCCTTGCGCGCCGGTAATCGCTTTAATTCGTCCAGAGGTATTCATGTAACAAATAGGCAAAATGTTTTCTTTGCCGTAACGTTCGTTTAAATCGGATAGTATGGGTTCGACCATATAATCTTTTGCATACATTTCCATGGTACATCCAGCTTTAGGATTGGTGATGTAAACATGCTGATCTGAATTGGCGAGAATGCTAATAGATTCTGCCATGAAGTGTACAGCGGATTCGATAATAACTTTTTTTTCTGGATGATTGACAGCCATGAGTGCGAGCTGATAAGAATCGCCGATTTTTCCGCCAAATTGCTGGACGAGTTTAACGATTTCACCCCCCATATAATAATGCGCGAGCATTAATAATGAATTACCGAAGTAATCAAGCGCCGAATGAATATAAGGACGCATCCAGTTTAAAACAGTTTTGATTTTTCGATCAGGAAGCGCGAGATATTCTTCTGCATAAGGGATAAAATCTTTTTGATACCAGTCTAAAGGATAGTTTGTTTGGCAGAGATCCATGTCTTGAGGTAATTTGATGTTTGTTTGAGTGATAGATGTCTGCGTGGAAGGAAATTTTTTTAGCATGATTGATAACCTTATTTCAAAAATAGTTCGATTTCTGTAGATTTTATAATCGTTTCTTCTTTGCGTCTGAATTTTTTCGGATAGTCTTCTCTATAATGTCCGCCGCGGCTTTCTTTACGCTGAATGGCAGAGCGGACGATCAGCGAAGCAACAAGCGTTATGTTGCGCAATTCAATTAAGTCTTTTGTGATAGAATATTTCCAATAATAATCTTCTATCATTTGTCTGCGATCTTCGATAAGTTTGAGCAGGTCTTTTAAACCGTCTTTTGTTCGAATAATGCCGGCATAAGAGGTCATTTCGCTGCGAAGTCCGCTCCAGTGCGCATGGATTTGACTCGCGCGTCTAGAGTCTATAATGCCTTTTGAATTCCAGTCCTGAATACGCTGTAATAATTTTATGGGTTTTCCTATCCAGTCTGCGCTGTGCTGTGCTGCGAAATTTGCCATAACAACGCCTTCTAATAATGAATTACTAGCGAGCCGATTCGCGCCGTGTAAACCCGTAAAAGCTGTTTCGCCAATAGCATATAAACGTTTAATATCAGTTTGTCCAGATGTATCAGTTAAAATGCCGCCGCATAAGTAATGCGCTGCCGGAATGATAGGGATAAAGTCTTTGCTGATATCAATACCGATATCCATTAATGTGTTAAAAATAAGCGGAAATCGTTTCTTTAAAAAAGGGTGCTTTTTACGACGAATATCTAAATAAACAAAAGGCTGTTTGCTATTTTCAATTTCATTGAAAATCGCGCGTGCTACAATATCACGAGTGGCTAATTCCATTTTATCCGCTGCGTATTTTTCCATGAATCGTTTTTTAGTATCAGCATTGCGCAGATATGCGCCTTCGCCGCGCAGCGCTTCTGAAATTAAAAAATTATTAATGTTAACGTTGTAAAGTAAAGTTGGATGAAATTGGTAGAATTCTAAATTGCCTAGTCTTGCGCCGGCGCGATAAGCCATTGCAATGCCGTCTCCAGTTGCAACGCCAAGATTGCTGGTATAACGATAAATCTTTCCAGCACCGCCAGTTGCAAGCACAACACAATTCGATAAAAAAGCATGAATTTTATTGTTTGCTTCTTCGAGTACATAAGCGCCTATTACTTCGGGCTGACTAGCTGGAACATGTTCTCTATTTTGTGTGATTAAGTTAATTGCGGCATGAAATTCAAATGTTTTAACTTGTGGTTGTTTTTTTATTTCTGCGAGTAAGCTGCGAATGATTTCTTTGCCGGTTTTGTCGCCGCTATGATAAATACGGCGGTGTGTATGTCCGCCTTCACGTGCTAAGTCATTTAGGTCAAAACGAATACCGCGTGCTTCGAGTCTTTCTATAGCTTTTTGCCCAGCAGCAAGTATTTTTTCAACAGCTTTTTTATTACATAAATTATCGCCGGCTTTTAGAGTATCTTCAACATGCTGCTGTATGGAATCTTTAGGGGAGTTAGCGGCTGCAATACCGCCTTGCGCATAAAAACTATTTGAGTCCGGCAGCGTTTTTTTTGTTATTAATGCGATTTTACAGTTTGGTTTTAATTTTAATAAATCCAAGATGTAATTTAATCCAGCAATACCGCTTCCGATGACTAATACATCGAATTGATAACGCTTGCCTTTTTGTGATATAGATTTTTTCATAAACCAATCATGGATAGATCAACTTGTCCCGCGCCATAAGTCAGCATGCCGATAGACGCATAATCAACGCCGGATTCAGCGATAGCTTCTATGTTTCCTAAATTAATATTGCCGGATGCTTCAGTTTCAAAAATATCACGGCATAATTTAACACATTGCTGCATCAGGTTTGGCGACATATTATCTAATAATACGCGGTTCACTTTGCTTTTTCCATATTTTATTGTTGTTTCGAGATCTTTTAGATGGCGTATTTCAACAATGACAGGTAATTTATTTTCTGTTTTATTGGGCAGGTGAGCTAATGCTTTTTCCATGTCGCCGATTAAATCAATATGCGTATCTTTAATCATAAAGGCATCATATAATCCCATACGATGATTTGCGCCGCCGCCGCAGGAGACCGCATATTTTTCTAAATGGCGTAAGCCCGGTGTTGTTTTGCGCGTATCTAGAATTTTAAGCTGTGTAGATTTAACTTTATCAACAAATTTTTTTGTAAGTGTTGCGATTGCGCATAAATGACTAATGAAATTTAATAAAGTACGTTCTGCCATTAATAATGTTTTTGCATCGCTTTTCAAAATTAACAATGTTTCATTGGGCGGTAAAACATCGCCATCTTGATAAGCTGTTTTAATTTCAAAGGGCATGTCGAATTTTTCTAGTAATGCATGAATAACAGGCAAGCCGGCAATAACAATATCTTCTTTGTGTTTTGAAATAATTTTGACAGGTTTGTTTTGAGTTGATTCTGGAAATAGAGTAAAGGTTGTAACATCCGAATAGGGTATATTCAAATCTTCACGCAGCGTAAGATCGAGTACTGTATTGTCAATAGCATTTAGTTGCCAGTTATTTTTTGAGGACATATTTATTTTTCCTTATTTTTGGAAATAAACGCAATAATTAAAAATGCTAATGATAATAAAAGCATTGGCCAGATTCCAAAAATAACCCAAGGCGTTTTGCCTTTCATGGCATAAACTTTTCCGGTCAAGACGCCGGTCTTAAATCGAGGAATAGTTTTTATTAATCGATCATGCGGATCGATAATTGCAGTAACGCCGTTGTTGGAACTGAATATCATATAACGACCTGTTTCAAGACTTCGAATTTGTCCCATTTGAACATGCTGATCAGCAGCAATAGATCGCCCAAACCAAGCATCATTGCTTACTGTCAGCAGTAATTGTGCTTTCGGAAGATCGTTCCGCACTAATTGTGCGAAAGCAGTTTCATAACAAATATAGGGTGCAATCAAGATACCGTTTGCGGATAAGAGCGCCTGTTTTGTTGATCCGGCAACGAGATTGGGTACAGGTATTTTGAATAATTTAAAAAAATGACCGAATAGGGATTTTAACGGGATATATTCTCCGAAGGGAACCAAATGTTTCTTAAAGTATTTGCCATGACCGGTTCCTGCTGCAATAACCGCATTGTAGAATTTATTAGATCCGCCTTGAACCGGTATGCCGAGTATTAGTGCAGTATGATGCTGTTTGGCTTCTGTTGATATTTTATTGATATAATTTTTCGCAAAAGGGAGCGGTAGAGGAATCGCTGCTTCAGGCCAAATGATCAGATCGCTTTTCCAGTGTTTTTCTGTTAATTGTCGATAGCGTTTCATTGTGGGAGCTAATACTGCGATATTCCATTTGAGCTGCTGCGGAATATTCCCCTGAATCACGCTCACATTTATTGCTTTGCCAGTGGGTGACGTCCATTGAATCGTTCCGAACAAGCTGCCTAAAGCCCATATTAGCAATAGACCGATAAATTAAAAATAACGTGGTTTCGATTTGTATAAAATGATGGCAATAATTAATGCAGCGCTTAAAGCGACCATAAAAGATAGTCCATAGACGCCAAAAATAGGGGCGTAGCCGGATAAAGGGGAATTTGTTTGACTATAACCCAAATATAGCCATGGAAATCCAGTAAATATCCAATCGTGCGTCCATTCAAACAAGACCCAGCCAGCAGGATAGGCGAGAAGCAGTCCACTTAAACGATTTTTAGAAAAAAACTTGGACAATAAATAACCTTGAATAGCTGGAAATAGCGATAATAGAATCACAAATAAGGCTGTGATTAATAAAGCGAGCGGAATAGCTGCATTGCCGAAACGATGAATGCTGATATATACCCATGAAATGCCGACGCTATAAAATCCCAAGCCGAACAGCAATCCCCGAAAAGCGGCATGTAGAGGCTTTGATTTAAACCAGATGAGAAATAAAATAGCGATTGAAAGGGGAGCTATTAAGTATAAATTAAACGGTGCAAATGCAAATGGCAGAATAATTCCAGCTGTTAAGCTGATCAGATCAATCAGAATTTGTTTTATCAATGTTTTCATGTGTTTTTCCTAAAAAATGGTGCCTTCTCAACAACTCGTGGCAATCATAAACTTTGTCATTTTCGCGAACGCGAGACAAATTCATCTGGAATGAATTTGGGCGCACGAAGTGCGCTGCTTCGCCGCGAAATACATGGACGTATTTCATCTATCTATATTCCAGAGTCTTTAAAAGTAAATAGAGGGGGCACCACAATATAGATTCCCGCTTTCGCGGGAATGACAGTTCTTATTTACCGCGACTTATTGAGCTGTTACAAAAAATGCTTGATTTTGCGAGTATTTGTTCGTATTGTGACATATGTTTTGTATTTAACAAAGAGGAATTGTTATGTGTAAATGTAAATTGCGAGTTTGTTGTTTTGGTTTGGCTCTGGGCGTGACTTGGGCAGTGGTTGTTTTTTTCTTGGGTATTATGGGTAGTCAGTTTGGATACGGAATAGGGTTAGTAAACGTTCTTAGCAGTATTTATCTTGGCTATACAACAACAGTTTTGGGAAGCATTATTGGTGCTGTCTGGGCATTTTTTGATGCTTTAATTGGTGGCGTTATTGTAGCTTGGCTGTATAACGTGTTTTCAAAATGTTGTGTGCGTATGGAAAAATGCCGTACACATACAGAAACAGGAGAAGGCGAATGAATGACGAATTGAAAAAAAATCTTGGGGCAAAAGAGAAATGGATTAGATTTCTTTTTATGATCCTGTTTGCCATCGTAAATTATTTTGTGCAGATGGTGATCGGTGTTGTTGCGCTAGTTCAATTTATAATCATTTTGATAACAGGTAAAGCAAATGATAATTTGCTGCATTTTGGATCAGGTGTGAGCGCTTATGTCTATCATATTATGTCTTTTTTAACTTATGGAAGAGAAGAAAAACCTTATCCATTTTCAGAGTGGCCGGTTCGGAAGATCGAAGATAGTAAACTGAAGACGGAAAAGACAAAAAAAATAGAAAAGACAGAAAAAAAGAAAAAGGATTAATCGTTTTATACCCCGCATGGTCATAATATGCTTGTGTGCGCGTAAAATTCTAAATAACAAAAGGAGACTTCATTATGAAAGTAAAATTTTTAGTAAAAACGTTATGCTTATTATTAAGCAGTGTTGTGCTGCTTCCATGTTTTGCTGGTGGAACAACATCTCAGCAAGCTAAATTAGTTCAATTGCAGTGTGAGGTGAATAATCTGCAAAATCAGATTAATCAATTAAAACGTATATCACATTATAAGCAAGCCGCGCGATCTCATCATCCGGTTGCACGACATGCAAAGTATAAGCGGGGATATTATACGAAAGTCGGAAAACATCACCCCTTTATTTCAAAGCATAAGCAAAAATATTTTCATGTAGCTGGTCTTTTAGGAATGCCAGTTGTTACTGCTCCTTTTTTAAGTCAGCCGACTTATTATTCTGGTTCGGATTTAATTGTTAATGCGCCTAGTATTAATGAAGACATGAAATTATTGGATTTGCGACTTACACAAGAAGCAATCATGCTAAAACATGGTCTGGCTATTCCGAAATATCCTCATATTCAAATCAGTGGTAAGGTAGAAGCGCAAGCGCTTTACGAAAATCCTTATACGGGACGTAGTTTATCCGATATTGATTTATCCGGAGCTGAATTAGATGTCTTAGCTGAAGTAACACCTTGGATTAATGGTTTTATTGGTATTAATTATGATAATGGTATATGGGCTACACCTCGGCGTATTGATAATTCCAGAATTAAATTAGATAAAGGATTTATCGTGATTGGAAATTCAGCTAAATCTCCGTTTTATGGCAGCATTGGGCAGGAGTATGTGCCGTTCGGACGTTATGGAACCAATATGATTGCTGATCCTTTAACTAAATTTATCGGCAAGACAAAAGCGCGTGCGGTAGTTTTAGCTTATGCTTCTCATGCAAAAGTATTTGCACCTTATGCAAGAGTATTTGTATTTAAAGGCGACAGTAAAGATTCACAGGCGATTAAACAAAACGGCGCGGATGTTGGTTTTCATTATAGTAATGCTGGATGGAATAGTGGTGCAGGTATTGGTTATATTGGTAATATTGCTGATGCGGAAGGTTTTCAAAGTAATGGTATAACAAATGCGGTAGCTTTTAGAGGTTTTGATGTTTCAGGTTTCAACGGGTTAGTTCATGCAGTTAACGGCATTGATGCGCACGCTGAAGTGGGTTACGGGGATTCTTTGGATTTCTTAGCTGAGTACGTGACGGCATTACAACGATTTAACGCCGCAGATTTAACGTATAATATGCACGGAGCAAAGCCCAGCGCGCTTCATGTTGAAGGTGATTATACGACGAGTATCTGCAGACATCTGATATCGTTTGGTTTGGGTTATGGGTTTAGCCGACAAGCCTTAGGATTAAATATTCCCGAGCAGCGTTATACAGCAGTCATTGCAATGACTATTTTAAATAATACCATTGCAAAACTGGAATTTCGTCATGACGTTAATTACGACAAAGGCGACTCTGCAACAGGTTTAGGTCTTCCGGCTTCTACAGCCGCTCAGCTTGGTAAAGCTGATAATGCTGTAACTGCACAATTGGGGATATATTTTTAATTTTATGTTTTTACAGAGGACGAACGCAAGGGTCGCCCCTACGGGTCATAAATTTTTATTTTTATATTCACACAAAGATTGAATACAGCAGGTTTTGCATTTTGGTTTTTTTGCGGTGCAGGTATAGCGACCGTGCAGAACGAGCCAATGTGAAGCATATTGCTTGAATTCGTTCGGAATTATTTTTTCTAATTCTTCTTCAACAATTTTAACGTTTTTTCCTGGTGCAAGACCTGTACGGTTTGAAACTCGAAATACATGTGTATCAACAGCAATAGCCGGTTGTCCAAAAGCAGTATTTAAAATAACGTTAGTGCTTTTATGACCAACTCCTGGTAAGGATTCTAAGTCTTTAGCATCGTTTGGGGCTTTAGAATGATATTTATCGATGAGTATGCGGCAGGTTTTAATAATATTCGCCGCTTTATTGTTATAGAGTCCGATAGTTTTGATATGTTTTTTTAATTTTTCCTCGCCTAATGCGTAGATTTTTTCCGGTGTGTTAGCAAGCGGGAATAATTTTTTTGTAATTTCATTGACGCTGGTATCTTTGGTTTGAGCTGATAGAACAACAGCAATGAGTAATTCAAAAGACGTTTTATATTGAAGCTCAATTTTAGGTTTTGGATTTTCATGTTGTAAGCACATAAAAATTTTTCGTGCTTTTTGTTTGGTCATGAGTTTTTCCTCTGTGTTCGTTGGGCTGCGCTTAATAGACGATTCATAGGTTTTTTATAGATCAAAACAGATTCTAGTTTAGAAAATTTTGTTTTGTTTCTGGGCGCTTAGCCCAA
>CBDVDN010000029.1:0-9065 GCA_965372775.1 uncultured Gammaproteobacteria bacterium | reverse complement strand
ACTCAGGTACGTGAAGGCATTCCAGATGTCACATCAAGCTTCTCACAACGTGCCAAAGCAGCAACTGCTGATGGAGTATTGGACAAAAAAACAAAAGAATTAATCGCCTTAGGCATTGCAGTATCTGCCAGATGCGAAGGCTGTATTGGTTTTCACATGAAGACTTTAATCAAACTTGGCATCACAAAAGAAGAAATTTTAGAAACGCTCGGTATGACAATTTATATGGGCGGCGGTCCCTCTTTAATATATGCTGCCGAAGCTATGCGCGCATTTGAGGAATTTAGCATAGAAGAATAAATAAATTTTTGTTTGGTTTTGTGGCTCCGTTTGTGCCACACTAATGTAGTTTTAATAAATTCTTTGGGTGATAATTATGACGGCTAAAACAGAAACAGTAAGAGCAAGAGTAAGAGTAAGCCTTAACAGCAAATGTGCGGCGGAACGGGTACTTAAAAAATTAGGGCTAACAATGTCTGACGCAATTAATTTACTTTTAGTACAAATAAAGCTAAAAAACGGTCTACCTTTTGAAGTTAAAATGCCAAACGAGGAAACTCGAAAAGCGTTAGAAGAAACTGACAAAGGTCAAGGCTTAATTCCTTGTAAAGACTTGGATGATTTATATGGACAAATAGAAATATAACCATTGCTTAAAATCGTTTATAGAACAAACTTCAAAAAGGACATAAAATGCGTGAAATGGCGCGGAAAGATAACGGGGAAATTAAAAGAATTAATCAAGCTGCTGGTTCATGATCATTCACTCCCTGAAAAGCATCACGATCACACGCTAATAGGACATTATATTAATCATAAAGAATGTCACATTGAATCAGATTGGCTGCTGATCTACAAAAAGAATGGCGGAACACTTTTCTTAGAACGCACAGGTTCACATTCTGATTTATTTAATTAATTACATCTTTAATATCCTCATTAGCAATTCAAGATATCAATTTATGAGTAACTTATTCCTTTTTGGAGCAGGAGCAAGCAGTTTTTGTGGAAAATGTCATCCTAATTCCCCACCATTAGGCAAAGACCTTTTTCAAAAGTTAGAAGAACACAGTGAAACAGCACGTTCCTTGTCGGAACCTATAAAAAAAATTTTCAATCAAGATTTTGAAAGAGGTATGGCTGCTCTCGAAGAGGAAATCAAAAAAGGCAATTTTTGGAAAATACATTATTTTTTAAAAGAAATGGGGCAATATTTCCTGCAATTTTCCATTCCTATCTCGCATGGAAATAACCTTTATGTAAAATTAATAAACCTTTTACTCAACAATAAAGGTCGTTTCATCTTTTCAACCCTAAATTACGAGATGTTGCTAGAAGAAGCGGCGTTTTCCTGTGGTATTAGTGAAATCACTTATGATGAAAAAAAACAATGGAAAAAGCGGGAAACTTTACCTTTAATAAAACCGCATGGCTCTTGTAATTTTATTCCTGATTTAAAAAATAACGTTATTAAAAGCAATAAAATTTCTATGGGATTTAACGCACAATTAACAGAAACAGGGGTTCACGTCTTAACCAGACTAGAAGCTCTGAAAAAAATTGAGACCTCGCAATCTAATATAGATGCTCCTGTTATGGCTATATATGCACCAGGAAAACCTATAATATCTTGCCGTTACTTTGTTAAAAACCAACAGACACTTTTTGAAAAAGCGGTTCTGCAAGCTAAGCGAATTATAATTATAGGAGTTAGAGTGTACGAGGATGATAAACATATTTGGCAGCCATTAGCAAAAACAAAAGCGTCTATAGGATATGTATCTCCAAGTTCCGAAGATTTTATAAGCTGGGCTAAAAAAAACAAATTAAAAAAATCCACCATTATTTCAGATACTTTCAAAAATTGTATTTCTGTTTTGCCTCAATTTTTAAGTGATGGGTGATCAAAAAACAATTTTATAATCCCTTAATAATTAATCATCAATCCGTAAGACTGTCTTCCTGATGTTCTTTACGGCGTAAAAAAGCCGGAATGTCTAAGTAGGTCATATCATCTTCGGCATCAATCGGTTTTGGTGTTTGAATAGCTGCTTTTTGACGAATAACAGTTGGTCTTTCAAGCTGATCATAATCTAATGTGCCGTCAATTTTAATATTTTCCGATACGCGATTTGATTCAACTTCATGCTGCCCACCAAGTCCGGTCACAACAACCGTTACGCGCATTTCATCTGCTAATTCTGGGTCAATAACCGTTCCAACAACGACTGTTGCCCCATCAGAAGCAAAACCTTTAATCACTTCGCCAACAATCTCAAATTCACCAATCGACATATTTAGACCCGCAGTAATATTAACTAATACGCCGCGAGCGCCATTGAAATTAATATCTTCAAGCAGCGGGCTGGAAATAGCCGCTTCCGCAGCACGAAGCGCACGATTTTCACCGCTAGCCTGTCCGGTTCCCATCATCGCCATGCCCATTTCCTGCATGACCGTACGCACATCAGCAAAATCAACATTGATCAAGCCCGGTCTCGTTATGAGTTCCGCAATGCCTTGTACCGCTCCCAACAAAACATTATTGACTTCTTTAAAAGCATCTAAAAGCGTAATATCTTTGCCCAATATGCTTAACAATTTGTTGTTCGGAATAGTAATTAATGAATCAACATATTCTCCTAATTCCCGAATACCAGATTCTGCAACTTCCATTCGTCTTCCGCCTTCAAAAGAAAACGGTTTTGTGACAACAGCAACAGTTAAAATACCCAAATCTTTAGCAATTTGCGCAACAATCGGCGCAGCACCCGTTCCAGTGCCGCCGCCCATACCCGCTGTGATAAATACCATATCAGCGCCATCTAAGACTTCTTTAATTCGATCTCGATCTTCTTCGGCCGCTTCCCGTCCAACCTTAGGATCTGATCCCGCGCCTAAACCCTTTGTGATCTCCACACCTAACTGCAGCAGCGTTCTTGCGCTTGCAATTTTTAAGGCTTGGGCATCTGTATTCGCACATATGAAATCAACGCCTTCTATCATCTGCGTTAACATATGCTCAACCGCATTGCCACCACCACCACCAACGCCAACGACTTTAATTACCGCACTTTGTGGAAAATTATCTACTAACTCAAACATTGCTGACATAAGCAAAATGCCTCTTTAAAATTAAAATAATATTTACATATTTATATACATATGCGGATTCCGGAATGACAAAGATATACCTCGCGCGGTATAGTTAAAATGCTCCTCCAAACCAGCTTTTCATTCTGTTCCATAACCCTTTCAATTTTCGGCTATCCATAACATACCCCATGCCGCCTTCATATTGCTGTTGATGTCCATAAATCAACAACCCTATTCCAGTCGCATTTTTAGGACTGCTCACTGCATCAACTAAGCCTGTAATACGTTCTGGAGCGCCTAACCGCACCGGCGCACGAAATATTCGCTCAGCCAAATCTAAAGCACCCGGCATCATTGAAGCACCGCCAGTTAAAACAATTCCAGCAGCAATTAAGCCTTCGAAACCGCTTCGCCGAATTTCATTTCTAATTAGAGTAAATAATTCTTCATAACGAGGACCGCATACTTCAGCAAGCCTAAGTCTCGAAAATTGCCGCCCTTGTCTATCGCCAACTAATGGAACTTCAAACGTTTCACTTGGGTCTGTCATATCAATTAACGCACAGGCATGTTTTAATTTAATGTCTTCTGCACTTTTCGTAGGCGTTCGTAAAGCAACAGCAATATCATTTGTAACTTGATCACCTGCAATAGGAATCACAGCCGTATGACGAATCGCGCCATCTGTAAAAATAGCAATATCAGTCGTTCCGCCACCAATATCTACTAAACAAATACCTAATTCTTTTTCATCATCCGACAAAATGGAGTAACTGGATGCTAATTGTTCTAAAATAACATCTGTTACTTGTAAGCCGCAACGCTCTACACACTTCACAATGTTTTGAGCCGCGCTAACAGCCCCTGAAACAATATGCACTTTTGATTCCAAACGCACACCGAACATGCCGATCGGTTCACGAATACAATCTTGATTATCTATAATAAATTCCTGCGGAAGAATGTGTAAAATTTTCTGATCAGACGGAATAGCCACAGCACGCGCCGCATCAATAACGCGATCCACATCAGCTTGAGTTACTTCCCTATCACGAATAGCAACAATACCATGAGAATTCAAGCTCCGAATATGACTGCCGGCAATACCGGTATAAGCTGAATGAATTTGACATCCCGCCATCAATTCTGCTGCTTCTACCGCACGCTGAATAGAGTTTACAGTAGATTCAATGTTTATAACAACGCCCCGCTTTAATCCTTTAGAAGGACTAGAGCCAACGCCAACAACATGTACAGAACCATCTAAAGAAACCTCGCCGACAATTACCATAACCTTTGAGGTGCCAATGTCAATTCCAACTAACAAGTTTCTTTCGGGCTGCTTTCTCTTTTTTGCCATATATTAATGTCCGTTAACGTACCGCCATCCCATGCGCATAGCGCAAATCTACTTTCTTAAATTTCGCGGCTAGAGATGTTTTAAATACCTTATGATAAACCTTTACAAAACGACTCAATTTGTTCAAAACATCATTTTGCCCAAGCTGTAATGTCATACCATTATCTAATTTTATAAACCAAGAGCCAACTGAACTTAAAGCAATTACTTTAATTTTCCGCCCTAACAATTGCAAAATTCTACTCATTTTTTGATAATTGTCCAAGATTTTTATAGTCGAATTTTCTGATCCTAAAAATTTAGGTAGATTTTCCACACTTGTTTTTAATGATTTGGCATAAAAAATTTCGCCATAATTGTTTAATAATTTTCCATTACTCCAATTCGCTACGGCATGTTCTGAAGAAGCTGTTATAATCAATCGATTCGGCCAAACTCGCTTAATCTGTACTTGCGAAATACCAGGCAACGATTGTATTTCAGTTTGCGTTTTTTTAAGATCAACATCAAAGAAACCTTTTCGTGCAAACGGGTTTATTATATTTTTCAGCGTCTTACGCTGACTTCTTGAAAAATTACCTTTAATATCAACTTGCGAAATCGGAAAAATCACAGAATCGCCTAATTGCAACAGACTCCATGCAAGAAAACAAGCCAAAATGCAAAATAATATTACTATTGATCGCATTAACCATACTTGAAATGTTGTTTTTCCGGTGTTTTTCATTGTGGTGTTTGTGAATATACCTCGCGCGGTCATAATTTTAGATTTTTGGCTTGCTCTTTTTCGCCCTATGCTGTTTTTAAATCTTGTGAATATGAATAACTATTCCGCGCGATTTAAAAACAGCATATGACAAAAAATATCAGCGCCACAAATTCGGCAGGAACGAATTTTGGCGCACGAAGTGCGCTGCTTCGCCGCGAAATACATGGATGTATTTCATCCAAATTCCTCAAATTATGACCGCGCGAAGTATAACCTGCTCGTTTTTAATATCCGAATCACTAATTCTTCATACTCAATTCCAGCTGCTTTTGCCGCCATCGGCACTAAACTACGCTCAGTCATGCCGGGCACGGTATTCCCTTCTGTTAACCAAAACTTACCCTGTTTGTCACGAAGAAAATCTATTCTAGCCCATCCACAGCAGCCCAAAGTGTTATACGCACACAGTGCTAAATCTTGCAGCCTTTTCTGATCTTCATCAAGCAAATCACACGGACAATAGTACTTTGTCGGTACTGGACCATATTTCGCTTGATAATCATAAAACCCTTCTGCCGGACATATTTCAACAACAGGCAAAGGTGTATCTTCAAGAATAGCAACAGTGAATTCACGTCCTTCAATCCACGGTTCCGCCATAATCGTATCTTGATGTTGTAAATCGTCTTCATAAGCTTTTCGCAGCTGCCCTAAATTGGTCACTTTAATAACGCCAACACTAGAACCTTCATGGACTGGCTTAACACAAATCGGGAACTTAAAAGTTTCTTCAATCGCCGCAAAATCTGAACGCTCATTTAATATAAAACACGGTAAAATCGGTACATCAAACTTTTGCAATACCCATTTTGTGCGCACTTTGTCCATAGCTAACGCAGAAGCCGCCAAACCACTGCCGGTATATGGGATGCCTAAAACCTCCAACACCCCCTGAATAACACCGTCTTCGCCGCCATGACCATGTGCGACATTAAAAGCCCGATCAAATCGCCCTTTAATAAGCTGTTGAATAACATTATCTTTTATATCAACAGGATGCGCATCGACTTTTTGATTCAACAAAGCGTTTAATACTGCCTTTCCGCTTTTCAGTGCGATTTCCCGCTCGGAAGAAGCGCCGCCAAGCAGCACTGCTACCTTACCAAATTGTTTAACATCAAAGTTTTTCATATTCACCGTTCTCCCAACATTTTAATTTCCGGCACTAATCGAACACCTTTCTTCTGTTCAACAACATCAATAATATGAATAATCAATTTTTCTATGTCTTCTGCTTTCCCATTACGGTCATTCACAATAAAATTAGCATGTTTATCGGAAACACACACACCGCCAATACGAAAACCTTTTAAACCACAATCTTGAATCAATTGGGCTGCAAAATATCCTTTTGGATTACGAAATACCGAACCAGCATTAGGCAAATTCAAGGGCTGAGAATCTCTACGTTTATCTAACATTCCTTTAATTTTAGCTGCCGCTGTATCCTTATCACCTTTCAATAATTGAAAATGTCCGGCAATAAAAAATTCATCCGACAAAGAAGCTTATATGGACTTAACTGAGCGATAACCAATTTCAAAATCTTTTGACTGCCGGATATTTCGTTCTCCGAAACAATTCATTGTTTCCACAGAGATAACGGCATCCCAAGTATACGACCCATGTGCACCGGCATTCATCGCCAAAGCCCCGCCTATTGTCCCGGGAATACCGCTTAAAAACTCTAATCCGCACAAACCAAGCTCCGCCGCATAATATCCTAACTTCGAACTTAGCGCACCTGCTTCTACTCTAAGTATTGTTGATTGATCATCCTCTGATAACGATTGAATGCCTTGTAATGTATTTTTTAACAAAACGACTGTCCCGCGTATACCTTTATCACGCACCAAAACATTGGTTGCTGCACCTAAAAACGTAAGCGGTTCTTTTGGGGATAAAATCGACAAAAATAAAGCAAGATCATCCATATCAGCCGGCTTATATAATCGATCTGCTTGACCGCCAACTCGCCAAGAAGCATAAGAAGCCAAACGTTCATTCGAAAATAGCCTCCCCCGCAATTCTGATAATCTATCTATTTTTAAAAATTTCATATTTTTCTTAGTGATCATATATGTGTAGGGGCAGCCCTTGCGGCTGCCCTTTTAGGCGACCGCAAGGGTCGCCTCTACAAGCCATTAATTCCTATCATCTCACGCACTATCGAACTGACACTGCCTGCGCCTTGTATTAGAACAACATCTCCGTCTTGTAATACGGTTTTCAGTGTTGCCAACAACTTTCCTTCATCAGCAACATGGATCGGCTTTACCCCGCTCAGTTTGCCAATATTTTGAGATAAGTCATATGAACCAGCGCCTTCAATCGGTGATTCACCAGCAGAATAAACATCTAATAAAAGCAACGCATCCGGTGTTGATAACACACGAGAAAAATCTTCAAACAAATCTCGTGTGCGCGTATAGCGATGCGGCTGAAAAATCATAACTATTCTTTTGTTCGGCCAACTATCTCGTGCGGCCTGAATCGTTGCCTCAAGCTCCCGAGGATGATGCCCATAATCATCAACAAAGAAAGCATTAACTTGATCAAACTTAAAGTGCCCCAGCTGCTGAAATCGCCTACCAACACCCGCAAATTTTTCTAATGCTTGACAAATAGCACGATCTGAAACACCTAGTTCCATCGCAACGCTGATCGCAGCCAAAGCATTTTGTACATTATGTCTGCCGGGCAAATTTAATGTAACAGACAAATCTTTTTGTTTATCTCTCCGCTTAACCGTAAAAACAGTCGTCGTCCCAATTTGAGAAAAATTAGAGCCGCGAATATCTGCATCTTTATTAAATCCGTAAGTTAAAATAGGGCGAGAAATCTTTGGCAGAATCTCCCGTACAATCGGATCATCACTACACATAACAGCTAAGCCATAAAACGGCAAACAATGCAAAAATTTAATAAAAGTCTGCTTTAATATTGCAATATCACCGTTATACGTTCCCATATGATCTTCATCAATATTTGTCACGACTGTTAGTTTCGGCTGTAAATGTAAAAATGATGCGTCACTTTCATCGGCTTCAGCAACCAGATATTTCCCTGTACCCAAACGCGCATTTGTACCGGCGCTATTTAAGCATCCTCCAATCACAAAAGTCGGATCTAAATTTTCTTCGGCTAAAATACTTGCTATCAAACTGGTTGTGGTGGTTTTTCCGTGTGTCCCGGCAATCGCAATGCCATGTCTAAACCGCATTAACTCAGCCAACATTTGCGCACGGGGAACAACCGGAATGCGTTGATTTCTCGCCGCAGCAACTTCGACGTTATCTTCTGTTACAGCGGTTGATACAACAACAATATCAGCGCCTTGAATATTTTCAGCATCATGTCCCACATATACCACAGCGCCCAAATTTGCCAAATGCTGAACTACTGAATTTTCTTTTAGATCGGAGCCTGAAACAGCATACCCTTCATTAAAAAAAACCTCAGCAATACCACCCATTCCGCTGCCGCCGATACCTACAAAATGGATATGACAAATTTGCCTATCTTTAAAAATTTCTTGGCAGGACTTTATTTCACTCATTACACAATACTCCGACAACCTGCTCTGCTGCATCGCTTTTAAAGCATTTTCTCGCAGATTGCGCCATTTTCAATAACTGTTTACGATTTAACATCAACTTAATCAACAAATCTTTCATTTTTTCCTGCGTAAATTCTTGATGCGGTAATAATACAGCAGCGCCTTTATCCACTAAAAAACGCGCATTAAGCATTTGATGATCGTCTACTGCATAAGGATAAGGAATAAATATCGCGGCCAACCCCACTGCGCTTAACTCAGCAATTGTCAAAGCGCCTGCA
>CBDVDN010000028.1:0-9095 GCA_965372775.1 uncultured Gammaproteobacteria bacterium | reverse complement strand
ATGGTAAAATATATGATCTAAGTTTGATAGAGTAGGGGCGACCCTTACGGTCGCACAGAATATGGTGAGTTTATTTTGAGTGATGTTCCATTAATAGAATTAATTTCAGCATTAGTATTGCTTCTTTTAGCGTGTGCTTTTTTTGCAAGTTCCGAAACGAGTATGATGTCGCTGAATCGTTATCGATTACGCCATTTGGCACGCAAAGGTCATCGCACAGCAAAACGCGTTCAGAAATTATTAGAACGTCCTGATCGTTTGCTGGGTGTTATATTGATCGGCAATACGCTTGCGACAATTTTAGCTTCTTCGCTTGCAACTGTTATTGCTATAACGTTATGGGGGCGTGCCGGTGTTGCGATTGTTACAGTTTTTTTGACGCTATTCATGCTTATTTTTTCAGAAATTACGCCTAAAACTTTAGCTGTACTTTATCCACAAAAATTAGCTTTTGTTTTTTCTTTACCGTTAAAATTTTTGCTTTTGATGTTTTATCCGATAGTTTGGTTTGGTAATTTTATTACCAATACCATACTGCGTTTGTTTTTTATAAAAGTTCGTAAAAAGACAGCAGTTGATTTATTAAGCGCTGAGGAACTGCGAACTGTTGTACGCGAAGCAGGCGGACTGCTTTCGGGCGAAGATCGTACGATGTTATTGCGCATTCTGGAATTACAAAATGTGACAGTAGAAGACATTATGATCCCGAGATATGAAATTTTAGGCATCGATTTAGAAGATGATTGGGAAGATATTTTGCAGTTGATATTAAGCTGTCATCAAGATCGAATGCCGGTTTATCAGGGTGATATTAATAATGTAGTTGGTATTTTATACTTGAGAAACGCGCTTAATTTATTTGCAAATGAGGAGTTGAATAAAAAAACTTTGCAAAAAGTTATGCTAAAGCCTTATTTTATTCCAGAAGGGACAGCTTTGGGCGTTCAGTTAATAAACTTTCGTAAAGAAAAACGGCGCTGTGCGTTAGTCGTGGATGAATACGGTGAATTTCAAGGATTAGTGACTTTGGAAGATTTGCTTGAGGAAATTGTCGGAGAGTTTATTGTGGATATTGATGCAGTTAGTCAAGACTTAAATTGGCAAAAAGATGGCAGTGTATTAGTTGATGCTTCGATTACTTTGCGGGAATTGAATAGGTCAACGCAATGGGATTTTCCATTAAAAGGACCTAAAACATTAAGTGGGTTGATTATTGAGCGGCTCGAGGAAATTCCGCGCAGGGGCGTCGGACTTAAAATCGGTGAGTATTTTGTTGAAGTGGTCAGCATGAAAGGCAATATGGTGCGCGCCGCGAAGGTGTTTGTTAGTGGGCAGAAGTTAGAAGGTGGAAGTGTTGAAAAAATGTAGATTGAGTCAATCACGCGAAGCGATTAACCCAACAAATTATTCTTGTTTGGGCGCAGAGCAATACCGCGCCCGTTTTTATTTTATAAATTAAAGAATTGTACACGAACAGTCGTAAGATTCGGGGTTTGCCTGAATGGAAGGTGAATGGAAATCCTGTTTTAAGAGCCCCTCTCTTAATTCTGGATCGCCTTTTGTAGTAAAAAATGAACAGCAGGAATTCCAGCAAGAAGAAACAGAGGAACACAAGGATTGCCAACAAGAAGTTGAAGTGCTTTTTTCAGATTGAGGTTTATCCTCAACGTCTGTTATTGTTGTTACAACTACGGAAGTTTCTGTGTTGGCAGGAGCAGTATCCGGTGGGCAGCACTGTAGCATATGGAAAATTGTTGCATAACCAGATCTATATTTAGGTGGAACGCTCTCCGAGGTTTTTGTTTCAAAACAAGCAACGCTATGTTTGCCAAATGAATCACCGAGTTGAGAGAGTGCATCGTCTACTTCAGCAACCATGCTTGCAAAAGGATTTTCTTTTGGAAGTTTTAGACGAGCAGCTTGAATTAGCAAAAATAAATAACCGGAAAATTCTAAGGCAAAAGATGCCCAGCCTGACGCCCCTAAAAATTCTGGATTTTCTTTGTCCATAACCGCCTGATAAACATTAGGAAATACTCCCAGCAAGCATACAAAAGCTGTTTCAATGAGTTGTAATGTTTTTTCAGATACAGTATTGGAAAAAATTTTATCAGCTAAAAATGCTGGATTTATCCAATTGAACGGATTCCAGTTAGAAGACCAGTTTATATCACAGCATTTTGATAGCCAAAAGATTGGGTTTATCAAATTAAACGGATTCCAATTAGATTGCCAGTTAACGTGAGCGGCGTGTCTGAATGGATTAAATGATCTTCTGCCAAAACAATAATCCACAAAATCACGTCCTACATTATAAACAACATTAATTGCCATTAAGCACATATAAGAAAAGCTTGCACTTTTTATGGCAGGTGCGCCATATTTATTCCATCCTTGATTCTCAAAAAAACTTTCTGGCGCGCCAAAAGCTGTGGAAAGCGCTATAAAAGCCGCTTCACCCAAATCGAAAAAATTATAAAGTCCGGCACAAGCGCCCGCGGTAAATATTAATGGAATCATTCTTCGGCTGATTGTATAACACGCTGTTCTGGCGGGGAGTAAGGGGTGGTTTTGTTTAGATGCAAAACTAGCTACTTTATTGAAATCAAAGCAATCGAGCGTAAAACCTGTAAATATCTTTTCTTTTTGGGTTACTGTTCCAGCATATTGTTCTTTTAATAATTGTGAGAGTAATTGAACATATTGTTGAGCAGTATTTTCATCTGAGTTACTTAGAGCAAGTTCTGCTTTATTTTTAAGCTCTAATCTTGCAAGCTCTACTTTATCTTTAAATTCATTAGCATATTGGATATAAAGCGAATTATTAACGAATAGAAAAAATTTTAATATATCTCCGAGATTTTTTATGCCGCCCGCAACTATACCAGGGGAGCCAACAAGGTTTGAGAGAAATGCGGGGAATATAAAGAAGATTTGAGTTGCAGATTGAGAGGTAACGTATTTTGCTACTTCTCTTGTGAACGTTGAGTCGATCTGATTGAGTAAATAAGTTAATCCATTTTTATTGTCTAAACTAATTCGAGCTAATCCACCAAAAACCATGCCGGAAATCAGAGCATAAAGAGATCGAAATGTAATGCCCAATATGTTGGAGAGAGTTTCTTGAATAGATGCTGTGTCGGCAGATGTGGCTCTTTTTCCATGCTTTCCAGTGATTTTATGCCATAAAGTTTCAAGTTTTTTGGATATATTTAAGAAAGCGGGTGTGCTGAAAAAAGCAACGATCTGTCGTTTGCCCATTAAGGAAGTGTAAACAAATAAAGGTAGTAAAAGCAGTCGGACGATATTGGCTGCAGAATCGTTTCCAAGACCTAGATCATTAAGAATTTTTGATACAACCAGAATTCCGCCAAAAAATCCTTGTGGTATCATAGCGAGTGTAACAGTAATCGAAGCAATATATTCCCAAATTTTTCTCCAACACTCGCTTGAATTTGTTGCATCCATACGGTCAAATTCATCTGAAATATTTTGTATGTTCTCTTTTATGTAGTGAAAGTATGAAAAAGCATTGGCTTTTTGTTCTTCGCCAGGGGATTCTGAAGGTAATCGCGAATCTGGTAATAAAGGTTTTTGTTGGGACAATAAAGTGCCTGGTTGCATATCCTTTTCCTCTTAATAGAAGGGTTGAAAAAATGATGATTATGCCGTGATATGGCAGTTTCATTGCGAGGTTGGAGGACGTTAGAGTAATCACGCAGTTATGCTTACTATATTGTGTGTTTTTTTAATTGTCTATCAATTTTTTTAAATAATTTATAGCAAGGTTGGGTTATAGGATATATTATTGTCAGGAGTTAGGAATTAGGGATTAGGAACTAGTGTTCCGTCAGAACAAGAAATTAGGGTTGCAGTAGGGCAAAGTACAGCTAAATCAACGACAAATGGCTTATCTAACCCTAAAATTTTGGATAGACAAAGCACTAGAAGTTAGGAAATAGGAAAGTTGTGTCGCTTCGCGACGAATTTTGTTATCTCCTATCAATATAATAACAATGTAGCCCGTGTGAAGCGGAGTGCATAGGTAGGTTGGACTAAGCGACCTGAAGTAAAGTAAAATTCTCTAAATTAGCGGTTGTTTGGATCTATAAAAAAACTGTGATTTTTCTGATAAGCGCAGACCAACAAGATTGTTGGGCTGCGCTTAATAGATGTTTCATGGTTTTTTGAAAGTAAAAACTAAATTTTATTTAAAAAGCATTTAATAAGTTTATAGGCGCTTAGCCCAACCTACTAATTCCTAACTTCTAGTTCCTAACTCCTAATAGTGAGCAATCAAATGAGAAAATATAAATGTAAAGTTTGTGGATATATTTATGATCCTTTGAGAGGCGATTCTTCGCACGGCGTGCCGCCGAATACTGGCTTTTTTGATTTGCCGGAATATTGGGTCTGTCCAATTTGCGGTGCTGGACGAGACGAGTTTTCAGCTGAAAGTGCCGGTGGGGAGCTGCCGAAAGCACTATCAGATGCGGAACGAGAGGCTTTGCGCGAATTAGAGGAAATAATTACTGATGCAATAGTTAAAAACACAGATGGAGAAAAAGGACAGCGAATACAAAAACCAGACATGTCTGAGGTTAGCCAAGAAGCGTCTATGGGGCAAGCAATGGATTTGAATGCTTCATTGGGATCGGGGCATGGTATGGGCGCAGGTTCGCCGTTTGAACAACATCCTTTGTTAGGACAAAAACAATCTAGTGCGCCGTTGGAAATGACGCAGGTTGCGCAGGATAATGCGCATGCTGAAGAAGAGGCGGCAGCAAAACTTGAGCAATGTGAACCGCAGTTACAAGCTAGCCTGCAGCAGCAACTAGGATTAGGCAGACGGTTTGTTCCGCCTACGCCATCTGTTCATGGGAGATAAATAAATGTCACTTTCTAAAATAATTATTTATGGAACGGTTGATGATGTTATTAATGTTGTCAAGACGGGGGCGAACGTTAATCAGATTGATGAGTATGGTTATGCGCCTTTAATTGAAGCTGCTATTGTAAATAATGTTGATAAAGCGCGTGTGCTGCTTAAAGCGGGTGCGAAAGTTGATTTTTCAGATGTAACTGGACGCACAGCATTGCATTGGGCGGCGGATAATAATAATTTGGCGATGTGTCAATTACTTTTAGAGCATAAAGCAAATCCTAATGCATATACCACAGCGGGAGAACCAGTTTTAGCTCTGCCTTTACTCCGCAAACAGGAAGGGCTTGTTCAATTATTGCGCCAATATAAGGCAGATCTTATTTTTGCTCAAGACTTTATTAATACAAAGCTGTTAGCGCATCGATATGAATTGAATGGTTATGTTGATATTGTCGATAGTGCTGGCGCATTTGTTGAAATTAATTTTGAAGGGTTTTATTTAGAATTTACACTTGCGATTATTTTGGATTCACTAAAAATATTTAGTAAAAGTTCACTCATAAAAAACACAAATGATATTCATAAATTGAATCGAGTTTGTGAGTGTTTAGAAGCCGCAAATGAATTAATTAAATATCAGCATTACAATATTGATATTCAAAAGAATAAAAAAAGCATTGATGCATTATTAACTAATCCATTGCTTGTTGTTCCGTTATCTTATAAAGGACATGCGATTACGTTAATTAGATACTATAACTATCTTATTCGATGCGATCGCGGTGTTTTTGGCAGACATAACGGGACAGTTATTATTTATCAAATGAATCAACCAAATCGGTTTAATAAGTCTCTTGTTAAGACATTAATGTATAAACCGCAATCCCGATTTAATGTTCAAGAAGGATTAGAGCAGCATTTGGCTTTAGAACCCATTGGGAAACTACCTTTAGATGCACAGATTACAGGAAATTGTTCTTGGGCAAATGTAGAAGCAGTGATTCCGGCTGTTTTATTTCTATTGTTTATGGAAGAGGATTCGGATGACAATTCTAATAAATGTCAGAAGTTAGCTTTTGAAATTTACAATAAATGGTTAGATTGGGATCGTCACAATGCTTTGCTAAGTTGTGTGAAAGATTTTAGAGAAGCGATACCGCAGCGTCAAGCATCAAAAGCGGCGATTTTAGCCGCGATACTGTTTCAACGATGTAATTATTTAAGCGATAAAGATCTGAATAAAGAAAGGAAAATATTCCCGATTCTATCACATCCGGCTTTCAATTATATCTTAGAGAATTATGCCGATGTTTTTTGTCGTCGACATAAATTTCCACGCGGCAAAAACTTATTGAATATGTTTGATGATTTTGGAATTGATGTAGATGAATGAATATTTTATTTCTAGCTGGAGCGGCGGAAAGGATTCTTGTTTAGCATATTATTATGCCATACAGCTAGGTTTAAAACCTTATTCGTTAATTAATATGCTGATAGTTAATCCTAGTCCTTCATTAAAAAAACAAGTTATCGAAAAACAAGCCGCTTGTTTAAATATTCCAGCTTATATTCAGGGAACGACTTGGGAAAATTATGAGAAGGATTTTATTAATACACTTAAAAAAATACGTAAGAAAAATGTATCAACCTGTTTTTTTGGCGATATTGATCTTGAAGGACATAAAACGTGGGATGAAAAAATTTGTCAAAAAGTTTCTTTAGAATCTTTGCTGCCTTTGTGGAAGAAAAACCGACATGAATTAATTTTTGAGTTTATTGAATTAGGATTTAAAGCGACAATTGTTGTTGTTGATCTAAGATATTTGGATAAATCTTTTGTTGGTAGAGAAATAAATTACGATTTAATAAAAGATCTGGAAAAAATGAATGTGGATGTTTGTGGTGAAAATGGAGAATATCATACGGTGGTTACAGATGGTCCAATATATTCCAATCCATTAATGATTCAAAAGCACGGGATGATACAAAATGAAAATTATTGTTATTTGAATTTTAATATAGGTATACCTCGAGCGGCCATAATTTGGTAAAATACAAGGATGTATTTCACCCAAATTTCGTCAATTATGTTCGCGCAAGGTATATTTAAATGATGAGCGACAATCATAATTCCCTCTCAACGACACACATAATTCCCTATGGAATTATGGTCGTTAAGGGTTCATTCTTCTTGTCTTTAATAAGAAGAATGGAAGTGATTTATGACATGTACAAATCAACAGGTGAAAGCACTAATGAAAAACTTAGCAACACATAATCGGAAAATATCTGCGCTGAAGTCGGATATGGATGTGAAGACGGCAAGAAAATATATAAATATATTAAATATATCAAGGTAAAGAAACTCCCTACCGAACTTTCTAAACCACACAAATGGTTACCGAAGCCAGACGTCTTTGCAGGGGTATGGTCAGAAATTGAGGGATTCCTGAAAGAATCACCAAAACTGCAGTCAAGGAGCATGCTGGCATATTTTATCAGGAAATATCCTGATGCTTTCAATAAAAATCAGTTACGTACACTGCAACGTAGATTTCGCGATTGGAGAGCAGAGAACGGGAAAAATAAATCAGTAATATTCCCCCAGACTCACAAGCCAGGAGAGCAAAGTCAATCAAATTACACCGTTATGAATAGTCTTGAAATAACTATAAACGGCGAAGAATTTAAACATATTGTGTTTCATTTCATGCTGGTCTATTCCAATTGGGAGTCTGTAAACATTTGTTATACAGAAAGCTTTGATAGCTTGGTTCAAGGCTATGAGAAAGCAGTTTGGGAGTTAGGACAAACGGTTAAAGAGCATCGCACAGATAATTTAACTGCTGCTGTAAAAAAAGACAAAAGTTTTAACGATCGCTGGAAGCTGGTTATGAAACATTACGGAGTAAAGCCAAGCCGTAACAATCCGGGAGAAAGCCATGAAAATGGCTCTATAGAGAAAAGCAATCATTTGTTTAAAGTTGCTGTGGAGCAAGCACTTATACTGCAAGGTCATAGGGACTTCAGTGATATTGACTGTTATAGAGTATTTTTAGAGAAAATGGTTTCAGACAGAAACAGCGATCGAAAAGAAGCTTTGCTTAAAGAGATGGCGCACTTGAAAGCACTACCTGCTGACAAATGGTATTCACCTGTAACGTTCTAACGTGCTTTTTGATACGGCTTTACGTTCACCAAAAGCACTAATTCCAGTAAACCACTGCAAAAGAGTACTGCCAGCAAGATGTGTGCTGAATTGTCGAACACCGATTCCCACAAGCTTTAAATCGTCAGTAGTTACAGCATCTCACCAAATATAATCCCTCGTCAGCGCAAAATTTTACCTTTTTAATCAAACAGTTATAGCGCTATAGTATTTTAATATCTGAGTGATCGGGTGTTATCGGAATGAGCGATCGATTTCATCGGAATACGCAGCTTGTGGAAATCGGTGTTATAAGTGACGTAAAACAACATCAAAATATATTGCTTAATAAGAAAGAATAAGCGCGTGCAATAGCTCAGGCAGTTAGTTATACTGCTAAATAATTCATAGCATTATGAGAAATAGTCATCATGGGAAAACATATATCTGTTCACGATCATTTCTTTAGAAGCGTTATGGCTGACTCAAGAGTCGCCAAAGAGTTTTTTGGCAATCATCTGCCTGAACACATACAAAAGCAAATAGATTGGAATTATTTCGAACCGCAAAATGAAACATTTATTGATGATGCAGATTTAAGCCACCAAGCTATTGATATCCTCTATAAAACAAAGTTTTCTGGCGAAGAAGGATACATCTACGCACTGGTCGAACATCAATCTAAACCGTTGAAAGACATGCCTTTTCGCATACTAAAATATCTGATAGCCATTCTCGATTATCATATAAAGCAGCACGGTGGGACAAAATTACCGGCTATTTATCCGATAATTTTTTACGCAGGACATAAACCATACAATTATTCAACAGACCTTTTCCCATTATTCGAAGAAAATGAATCCTTTATGCGCGAAGTGCTATTCGCGCCGTATCAATTGGTAGATGTCAACAAAATAGATGATGAAGAGCTTAAAAAGCGGGTTTGGAGCGGTGTATTCATGTATACAATGAAGCACATATTCCAAAAAGACTTCCTTCCTTATCTAGAAAATATGATTCCGGAGCTTCAAATCATTGAAAAAAAGGACGGAATAGATTATA
>CBDVDN010000027.1:0-9177 GCA_965372775.1 uncultured Gammaproteobacteria bacterium | reverse complement strand
CGAGCGAAGCAGGAAAATTTTGATCTTCCTTTTGAACAATCTTTCGAAAAACTTCTGCTTTTTCTTTACCACTCACGAGAAACATAATGTTTTTCGCTCGATTAATAACCGGCAGCGTTAATGTAATACGATCATGTTTCGCTGTTGAACTTTTCGCAGCAACAGCCAAATGTTCTTTTTCAATTAACGTCAAATCATTCGGAAATAATGATGCCGTATGACCGTCCTGCCCAACACCTAATATCATCAAATCAAAAACTGGAAATTCACGCTGCTTTAATTTAAAAAAATCAATTAAACTTTCCTCATAGTTTTCAGCTGCCATACTGGCTGTTTTCGATTCGGTCGGCACAGCATGTACATTTGATGCCTTTAGATTAATACTTTTGAATAAATTATCTTGCATTAAACGATAATTACTATCTTCATGCGCAAATGGCACAAACCGTTCATCAACTAAAAAAATATGCGTTTTATCCCAAGGCAAGTCCTCTTTGTACTGCGCTAAACTTTGATAGAAAGGAATGGGCGTTTTACCACCGGATAAAGCAACCGTAAAAAAATGTTTTTTTGATAACGTTTGAAAGGCTATTTTTTTCCACAGCACGACAGCAAAATCCACCATATGCTTTTTGTCTTCAAATACTTGAATATTCCGATTGTTTATAATCATAAATTAATCCATCGCAAAGCGACACATTCCCTCAATCCTCAATCCATTCTCGTCCGTCTTTTTCTATTAGAGTATCCGCTTCTTTTGGACCCCAACTGCCTGATGCATATTTTGGTAAATTTTTAACGGATTTATTTTCGATATAACTAATAATCGGATCAACTATCGACCACATTTCGACCACGCCGTCCTGCCTTTCAAATAATGTCTGATCGCCTTTCATACAATCCAATAAAAGTCTTTCATAAGCAGAATAAGCCTCTGTATGAAACGCATCCTGATAGTTGAAAATCATATCGACTGGATAAGGCTGATTTTTTGTGCCGGGATATTTTACGCTAAACTGTAATGAAATTTCCTCTTGCGGCTGAACATTAATCATTAAGTGATTCGTTTCTTTAATATCACATTTTCGCCCTAACACATTTAAAGGCGGCTGTTTGAAAATTATTGTGATATACGTTGCGCGTTTTGCTAATCGTTTTCCAGTACGAATATAAATAGGCACATTCGACCATCGCCAATTATCAATATAAAATTTACCAGCAAAAAATGTTGGAACATTAGATTTTGAACTCACCGCTTTTTCCTGTCGATAAGCCAGAACAGTTTCATCCCCGACTTTCCCTTTTCCATATTGTCCGACCACAATATTTTTCTCAATGGTTCTATCACTAAATCTGCGCATCGAACGAAAAACTTTAACTTTCTCATCACGAATTAAATCAGCCTGAAAACCAACTGGCGTTTCCATTGCAATCAAAGCAATTAATTGCATCATATGATTTTGAACAATATCTCTTATCACACCCGATTCTTCGTAAAATTTCGCACGATTTCCAACACCTAAATTTTCTGCAACAGTAATTTGAATATGATCAATATAATTTCGATTCCAGAGCGGCTCAAAAATACTATTAGCAAAACGAAAAAACAAAATGTTCTGTACTGTTTCTTTTCCTAAATAATGATCAATCCGATAAATTTGGTCTTCATTAAATGCAGTTAAAATACATTGATTAAGTTTAACTGCTGTTTTTTCATCTCGACCAAACGGCTTTTCCAAAATAATTTTAGAACCTTGTTTCGCACGACAAAGCTTTTTATCCGAAAGATTTTTCATAACAATCGGCACCAAACTCGGCGGAATTGCCAAATAATAAATTAAATTATTTGTTTTATTTTTTTTAGAAAATTCCTTAACACGCGCACACAATCTATTATAATTTTCTGAATTATTAATATCGAACACTTCATAAAATAAATTTTTACTGAACGATTTCCAATCTTTTTCTTTTACAGCGATTTCAGAAAACTGCTTAACTGCTTTTTTCGCCAAATTTCGATAGTTGGTATTTGAAACCGGTTGTGTTCCCAACGATAAAATAGTAAATTTTTTGATGAGTTTGTGCTTAAATAAATGATAAAGCGCCGGAAGCAGCTTTCGTTGACTTAAATCACCCGTACCGCCGAAAATTATCATAGCAAATGGATCGGACTGAAATTCTTCCTGTAATTTATCGCAAAACGATAAGAACTGACTTTTGACCAAAGTCTTTTCTTTTTTGTTCGGCATAAATAAAATCTCTCATATTGTTGGGCTGCGCTTCACTGAAAGATCACAACCTTTTTATAGATCAAAATAAACCATAATTTAAATGATTTTAGATGGCTTATGGGCGCTTAGCCCAACAAAATCTAGCTCCTAGTTCCTAACTCCATTCCCCTTAAATTTCGGTAATTTACACGGCGGATTAATCATATCTAATAACTTATTAATGTAATTCTGAACCACATGAATAAACTCTCCATGACTCCACGTTAACGGCGAAACAGACAATGGCTCCTTCGTAAAAGGATCGATTTGTTCTGATAAAACACCGCTCGGCAAGGCATGTTCGGCAACCCATTCCATAATCTCTTTTGCTTTTTCCATATCTTTTTCAGTTTTTGCAATAGCAATATGATACTGAGCGAGCCATAACGTTGTAATAAACCACGGATTCCCCGTTACATCCGAACTCGTTCGATGATAAAAATCATCTTCATATCGTGCCAATCCGCCCGTCGATTTTTTACACCAAAGTTTTTCATAAACTTGTTCCATCGTATTTTTTACTTTTTCATCTTCAGGTTCAAAAACGCCAAAAGCAAATACGCCGAACAAACTTGAATCAATTGTTAAATCAGCAACCACTTCTCCATTCTTTTCAAAATTAATCATTCTAAGAAAGCGTTTTTCTTTTTTAGAATAAAGATGTTTTTCCATTGCGACTTTAATCTCACTTGCAGCCTTCATGTACTTTTCCGCAACATCTATTTCGCCAAAAGCACGAACAAAATTTGATGCCGCCATAAGACCTGCATAAACCGTTGCAGTCGTATAAGTCAAAACACCTTGATGCTCTTCCCAAAGATCATAGCTCGGCAACGGCAATTTTGTTTTTTCATCTCGATACTGCACCATAAAATCCGCAGCACGTTTAATAAGCGGCTTATAGAGCGGCTTAATAAATTCAATATCTTTGAAAATTTTATAATGATTCCACAACGCCCATATAACCAGCGCTGTTTCATCCTCTTGAATCGGCAATTGTTTTTTTCCATCTTTTATCCAAGGGTGCCAAGAACTTGCCACAGAACCAGACGGATTATACTTATGAAGGAAATAACCCTCTTTTTGAATAATTCTACGACACAAATTAAAAAAACGGCGCGTGATTTCGGAATAGCCGCAAAGATCCAAAGCATAAGCAATAAAAGACGCATCTCGCGGCCACATATAGCTATACGTATCGCGATTAAACTGAAGATTATCCGAATCATTTGCAGCAATAATACTGCCGCAATTATCAATCTGCGTTCGAATAATTAAAAGACTGCGCTTATAAAGACGCGCGATATTTTTAGAAAGCAGCTCACAATTTAAAGACTCTTTATTAACCCATAACTTCCAATAATCTAAAGTTCGTTTAAAAATCTGATCTGGTTTTTTCTCAATAATATCGTCATGCAGCGCTTTAACGTCTTCCCATTTTTCACCGGCACATATCCAATAAAAACATGTTCCTTCGGATTTTGCATCGAGCGTTAAATGTGAAGCAATAACGGAATCAACTGACCCTTGCGCAATAGGATTTTTACTCAGCTCGCCGTCTTCTGCATCGCGCCATGTTCCTTCAAGCTGTCCGCGATCTTTTTCACCGCACGCATACTGATCAATACCGCATTTCTCACCAACAAATGTATTAACAAGAAAATATCGATCGCCTTTATAATGCAGCATACCGCACACGTCTGGACGAAAAGCTGCCGTATCGCCGATATTATTGCCGTAAATACAAAAATCATGACAAAAGAAAAGCCGCACTTCTCTTTTTTTATTATCTAAATTTTCGACTTTTAATTTCTTAAGATAAATATTCTCATGAAAATCAACTAAATCATTTGCGGTAATGCGAAGCTTAAGCGTTTTATGAGTTAAAACGACTTGCGTAACGAGCGACTCATTCAAATAATCTTTTGAAATATCCCACTCTTCACCGAGCCAGCTAAATTTACCATTCACCCAAACACCAAACCGAAAAGGACGTTCAGACGTATGATTTTCCTGCCCTACATGCGGAAAGAAAAACTCTCTCAATTGATAATGCTTATCAAAAGCAATCAGCAAATTTCCATTGCCTATTGGTATATCCCGTGCCAAAACTTATGCTCCTTAATGTACGGGCGACCGTAAAGGTCGCCACTACGTTTGCAGGCGGAAAAAACTTCTCTATCCTTTCGTAGGGGCAAGCCCTTGCGGCTGCCATTTTGGACGACCGCAAGGGTCGCCCCTACAATTGGACCGACCCGCAAGGGTCGCCACTACAATTGGACCGACCGCAAGGGTCGCCCCTACGTTTTAATTTTATGTCCACCGAACTTATTGCGTAAAGCAGCAATCACTTTCGCACTAAAAGATTCTTTTTGTCGTGAGCGAAAACGTTCCAAAAGCGACAACGTAATAGTCGGTGCAGGCACATCTTCTTCAATAGCTGCCGCAACCGTCCAGCGCCCTTCTCCAGAATCTTCTACAAAACCTTTAATCGCATCAAGATGCGCATCTTCTTCAAATGCAGATTCTGCTAATTCCAGCAGCCATGACCGTATCACACTGCCTTGATTCCAAAGATAAGAAAGCTTCGCCATATCCACATCAAAATCGGATTTAGCATGGATAATCTCAAATCCTTCTCCATAAGCCTGCAGCATGGCATATTCAATACCGTTATGAACCATCTTAACAAAATGTCCGCTGCCGTGTTTGTCGATATAAGCATAACCGTCTTTCGGCGCTAAAGTCTTTAGGATCGGTTCGACTTTATGAAAAACCGTTTCTTCGCCGCCAGCCATCATACAATAGCCTTTTTCCAGCCCCCAAATACCGCCGCTAACGCCAATATCTAAAAAATGAATCTTATGCTGAGCTAATTGTTCGGCACGCCGCATAGAATCTTTATAAAACGCATTACCGCCATCGATCAAAATATCATCGGGATTTAACAAAGGAATTAATTGCTGAATAACTTCTTCTGTCGGCTGACCAGCCGGAATCATAAGCCAAATAATGCGGAGTTTACTCAATTTGCTCACAAGATTTTCGAGCGAATCGGAAGGTATAGCGCCTCTTTCTGCTGCAATTTGAACTTTATCTG
This sequence comes from uncultured Gammaproteobacteria bacterium, assembly GCA_965372775.1. Classification (GTDB taxonomy): domain Bacteria; phylum Pseudomonadota; class Gammaproteobacteria; order UBA12402; family UBA12402; genus CBDVDN01. The sequence continues at coordinate 3,807 of CBDVDN010000027.1, read as the reverse complement.
GACTTCTATTATAAACAGTAACTTTATGACCGCCATCCAGTAATCGGGTCACCATATTCATGCCCATACGTCCCAAACCAACAAATCCTAATTCCATGTTCAGTCTCTCCTAAAATCCACTCATCAAAAAAAAAGCATAACACACTTTTTAACCAAAAAAAAACCGCTTTGAATTTACATTTAATTTATGTAAGAATGTTAAAAAATTGGTAAATCTTAATGTAGTGGCAGCCCTTGCGGCTGCCCTTTTAGGCGACCGCAAGAGTCACCCCTACATGGGATCTACCAATAATCTTAAACAGGAAAACACCAACATGACCACATTCAAAGCCGTTAAAATAACCGATCAAGTCTAGTGGGTCGGCGCACTAGATTGGAAACTCCGTAATTTTCATGGTTATAACACCACTCGCGGGACAACATACAACGCTTATTTGATTTTGGGGAAAGAACCGATATTAATTGATACAGTAAAAAAACCTTTTCTAAATGAGATGCTATCTCGCATTCAATCCGTCATCGATCCAGCAAAAATTAAATATATTATCTCCAATCATTCGGAAATGGATCATTCTGGCTGTCTGCCCGCTGTTATTGACAAAATAAAACCCGAAAAAATATTTGCCTCACACATGGGCATGCATGCCCTACAGGCGCATTTTCATTTTGAAAACGAAATTACCGACATTCATGACGGACAAAAAATACAATTAGGCGATGCAAATTTTACTTTCCTAGAAACGCGCATGCTCCATTGGCCGGACAGTATGTTTACGTACTTTGAAAACGATGGTATTTTGTTCAGTCAAGACGGTTTCGGCATGCATTTAGCCACAGACAAACCATTTGTCGACCAAAACGATCAAGCTGCTATAAAGCATGAAACCAAAAAATATTATGCAAATATTCTACAGCCTTTCTCGAATCTCGTTTCAAGAATAATCGACATGCTGCCGACCATGCAGTTTAACATTTCAATGATTGCACCAGATCATGGCCCCATCTGGCGTAAAAAAGAAGATATTGATTGGATAATAACAAACTGGAAAAACTGGGCAAAATCAGATTACTTTCAAAAAGTTATAATCATCTATGATACGATGTGGGAAAGTACCGCTCAAATGGCTCATGCGATTGCTGAAGGCGTTACTGCTGCAAACATTCCTGTTAAAATTATGCCCTTAAGTAAATCGCATCGCAGCGATATTGCGACAGAGATACTAGAAGCCGGCGCGCTATTGGTCGGAACACCAACCATCAACCAGCAAATGTTTCCAACACTTGCAGATGTTTTATCTTACTTAAAAGGACTAAAGCCTCAAAAACTCATCGGACAAGTATTCGGCTCTTATGGCTGGAGCGCTTCTGGCACCAAACTCGCTCAACAGATTTTACAAGACATGAAAGTCAATCTCCTCGATGAAGCCATAGAAATCCGTTATGTTCCAACCGAAGATGACTTAAAACAATGTTTTGAATTGGGTCAGCATATAGCTAAAGAACTAAAAAATAGATCGTAAAAACTATCGCCAAGTAAATTCCTTTTCTGTATACTCAAGTGTATTATATTTTTTCATAATTCATTCCCTTCTCAACGCTTATTCAAAAAACGAAACGCATCATTGCGAAGGAAAAATTTTTACATTTTTACAATATTCGGAGAATATCAATGGATACAAACAAACAAAAAGCATTAGCCATGGCGCTCAGCCAAATTGAACGACAATTCGGAAAAGGTTCGGTCATGCGTATGGGCGATACCTCTGCCATAAAAGGCATCGAAACCATTTCAACCGGCTCTTTAGGCTTAGATATCGCTTTAGGCATTGGCGGTCTGCCGCGCGGTCGAGTCGTTGAAATTTACGGACCAGAAGCTTCCGGAAAAACAACCTTAACCCTACAAGTTATTGCCGAATGCCAAAAAGTCGGCGGAACAGCCGCTTTTGTTGATGCGGAACATGCTTTAGATCCAACCTATGCTGAAAAACTCGGTGTCAATGTTGAAGAATTATTAGTCTCTCAACCTGACAATGGCGAACAAGCATTAGAAATAACCGACATGCTGGTTCGATCAAGCGCTGTTGATATTGTCGTTATAGATTCCGTCGCAGCATTAACGCCAAAAGCTGAAATTGAAGGTGATATGGGTGATTCACATATGGGACTTCAAGCTCGTCTCATGTCACAAGCGCTACGAAAATTAACCGCCAACATTAAACGCTCAAACACGTTAGTCATCTTTATCAACCAAATCCGTATGAAAATCGGCGTCATATTCGGCAATCCGGAAACCACAACCGGCGGAAATGCCCTAAAATTCTACTCCTCGGTAAGATTAGACATTCGCCGAATCGGCTCCATCAAAAAAGGCGATGAAATTTTAGGCAATGAAACGCGCGTCAAAGTCGTAAAAAACAAAGTTGCCCCGCCTTTCAAACAAGCGTTATTCGACATTCTTTACGGCACAGGCATTTCACACGAAGGTGAAATAATTGATTTAGGCAGCACATGCGGTTTCATTGAAAAAGCCGGATCATGGTATAGCTATCAAGGAAACAAAATCGGTCAAGGGAAAGACAATGTCCGTCAATACTTAAAAGACAATCCGAAAATCAGTCAAATCATTGAAGCAAAAATTCGTGAGAAACTGCTTGATAAGCCAACAAAAAAAACCGAAGCACCCAAAGGAGAAACAGCTACTGACTAAAATCACTAACGTCCTGAAGCTGGCATTGGACTTGCTAGCTCGCCGTGAACATTCGCGATATGAATTACAAAACAAATTGGAAAAACGTGGATTTCCGTTTGACGAAATCGAAGAAACGCTTAATCAATTAAGTCACGAAGGACTGCAAAGTGATGAGCGCTTTGCCGAAATATACTGCCGCTCGCGTATGAATCGCGGTTATGGACCAATTCGAATCAATCATGAGTTATGTCACCGTGGTATAACTGATGAAATTATCAAGCAAACTATCAATCCTCATGATGAGCAATGGTTTGAACTAGCTGATAGAGTAAGGTGTAAACGCTTTGGTAAACCACTGCCTAAAGACTATAAAACACGCGCTAAACAAGCACAGTTTCTCCAATATAGGGGGTTTAGTTTAGATCATATTAATCAGGTGCTTAAAAATGAAACTGAATGAAATACGTGAGGTTTTTTTAAACTATTTTCAAACCGAAAACCACAAAATTGTCGCAAGCAGTCCGCTTATTCCAGCGAACGACCAAACTTTATTATTCACAAATGCCGGTATGATTCAATTCAAAGATGTCTTTTTAGGCAAAGAACAGCGCTCTTACTCGCGTGCAGCAACGGTTCAGCGCTGTATGAGAGTCAGCGGCAAACATAACGACTTAGAACAAGTCGGATTTACGGCGCGTCATCACACCTTTTTTGAGATGTTAGGAAACTTCAGTTTTGGCGATTACTTCAAAAAAGAAGCGATAAACTATGCATGGAATTTTTTAACAAACGTTCTGAATATTCCAAAAGAAAAACTCTGGATAACTGTTTACAAAGATGATGATGAAGCCACTGATATTTGGCTAAAAGAAATAGGCGTTGATCCATCAAGATTTTCACGCTGCGGAGAAAAAGATAATTTTTGGACAATGGGTGATACAGGACCTTGCGGACCTTGCACTGAAATTTTCTATGATCATGGCTCAGACATTGCGGGCGTTACGCCCGGACATGAAGGCGAAGAAGGCAATCGATATGTAGAAATTTGGAATCTCGTTTTTATGCAATACAATCGTGATGCGTCCGGCAATTTAACCCCGCTGCCAAAACCTTCTGTC
>CBDVDN010000026.1:0-9191 GCA_965372775.1 uncultured Gammaproteobacteria bacterium | reverse complement strand
ATAGGATCTGCGAATCTGCGATTTTTGTAGGTTGGGCTAAGCGCTCATAAGGTTATTAAATACTTTTAACTAAAATTTATTTTGTTCTGCAATAAAGCGGTGATGTATCATTTAAGCGCAGCCTAACGAATTTGTTGGGCTGCGCTTAAACGATATATTTTAGTTCTTATTTCAGTTCAAAACGAATTATAATTAAGCGTTTTTTAATTTATTTCTGGGTACTTAGCCCAACTACACGCTGAACCGTATCGACACGGCGTGCCGTGTCCACATTAAATTCAAAATTGCTTTAAAAACCGAAGGTCGTTTTCGAATAATGTACGCAGATCATCTATTTGATAATAAATCATAGCGATACGGTCAATACCAAAGCCAAACGCATATCCCGAGTATGTTTCAGGATCAATGTTAACATTTTTTAAGACATTTGGGTGAATCATACCGCAGCCTAAAATTTCTAACCAGCCTGTTCCGCTGCAAATACGACAGCCTTTGCCGTTACAAATAACGCATGCCATGTCTACTTCGGCAGAAGGTTCTGTAAAGGGAAAATAAGACGGTCTAAATCGAATGCTTAAGTCTTTTTCAAAGAAAGCGTGTAAAAGATCAGTGATTAAACCTTTTAAGTCAGCAAAAGTGACGTCTTTATCAACTAGAAAACCTTCTAATTGATGAAACATCGGCGTGTGTGTTATATCAAAATCTCTTCGATAAACTCTGCCTGGCGTGATGATTCGTACTGGCAGCGGATATTTTTTTAAACAGCGTATTTGAACCGGTGTTGTGTGTGTACGCAGTAATTTATTATCTTCAAAATAAAAAGTATCGTGCATCGTTCGAGCTGGATGATGAGCCGGTATATTTAATGCTTCGAAATTGTGATATTCATCTTCAATTTCTGGGCCGCTTTCGATACTGAAACCCATTTGCATAAAGATATCTGTTAAACGATTAGCAACATGCGTTACTGGATGCAGGGAGCCGAATTTTCGTCCTCGTCCAGAGAGGGTTACATCAATGCGTTCGGTTGATAATTTTTCTTGTACGATAAGCTGTTCTAAGCTGTTTGAACGTTCTTTGATAAGCGTTTGAATAGCTTCTTTGGCAGCATTAATGGCTTGCCCTGTTTTTGGGCGTTCTTCTTTCGGCAATTGACCCAATCCTTTTAATAATTGAGTCAATTCGCCTTTTTTTCCCAGATATTGGACCTTGATTTGCTCAAGAGCCGGTAAATCTTGCGTTTTTACCACAGCTTGCTTGGCATTTTCTACAATGTTTGCCAGATCCGGCGTACGCATAACCGTACCTTACTGTTCAGTTGTGCCAAGTGCGGCTTTTGCTTTTTTGGCAATGGCTGCGAAAAGCGATTTATTATGAACAGCTAAGTCAGCGAGTACTTTTCGATCGATTGTAATCTCGGCTTTTTTAAGACCGTTAATCAATTGACTATAAGTTAAGCCGTTTAGACGAGCTGCGGCATTAACGCGTATGATCCATAACGAACGAAATTGACGTTTGCGCTGTTTGCGGTCACGATAAGCATATTGTTTGGCTTTAATGACGGCTTGTTTTGCAACGCGATAAACGCGGCTGCGCGCACCGTAATAACCTTTTGCTTCTTTTAAGATTTTTTTATGTTTAGCTCTGGCTGTAACGCCTCGTTTTACTCTTGACATGTTGTTTCCTCCTTAATTTGGATTGTTTTATTGAGCATTGTTGCGATCGAGCGCAAATCACAATCCTTGATAGGAGAATGAACACGTAAGTGACGTTTACGTTTAGTGCTTTTTTTAGTAAGAATGTGATTTCTATGCGCGCTTTTGCGCTTGAAACCACTTCCGGTACGCAAAAAGCGTTTTGCCGCACCACGATGGGATTTAATTTTAGGCATAAGTCTCTACTCCGCATTTAGAAGATCACATAAATAAATGTAATCCGCTGATTAATAATTTTATAGCTATACCTCGCGAGGTATAAATAGCTATTATTTTTCCGTTTTTCGTGTTGGCGTAATGACCATGATCATTTGCCGACCTTCAAATTTTGGTTCGCGTTCAATGTCTGCATAATCTTTTAAGTCTTCCTTTATACGCTGTAAGATTTCCATCCCTAATTCTTTATGCGTCATTTCTCGACCGCGAAATCGAAGGCTGATTTCTACTTTATTTCCATCTGTTAGGAAACGTATCAGGTTGCGTAGTTTTACCTGATAATCCCCTTGCTCTATCCCTGGGCGAATTCTAAGTTTTTTAACTTGAATTTGTTTTTGCTTTTTCTTTGCAGCAGCATGCTGCTTACTAAGTTGATAAAGATGTTTACCAAAGTCCATAATTTTACAGACTGGCGGCTTAGCATTCGGCGATATTTCAACCAGATCTAATTTTGCTTTTTTAGCTTCTTCTATTGCTTCTTCTCTCGAAACAATACCGGCTTGATTACCGTCTTTATCAATTAAACGGATTTCCGGCGCCCGAATATCAAGATTCAAACGCATCTTTTTTCCAGTCTTGCTGCTAATGTTTTTTCCCCTCCAAAAAACTCTCAATAGACATATTGCCTAAATCTTCACCAGATTGAGTGCGTACACTTACTTGGTGTGATTCAAGCTCGCGATCCCCAATGACCAGCATGTAAGGAACGCGCTGCAAAGTATGCTGACGGATTTTAAAGCCTATCTTCTCATTTCTCAAGTCTAAATTGACTCTAAATTGATGTTTTTTCAAAATTTCTGCAATTTTCTTACAATATTCTGATTGTTTATCGCTAATATTCATGATGCTGACTTGAATAGGTGCGAGCCAGAGCGGTAGTTTGCCGGCGTAATGTTCGATTAAAATCCCGATAAATCGTTCTATTGATCCTAAAATAGCGCGATGGATCATAATAGGCGTTTGACGCGAGCCGTCTTCATCGATGTAATGCGCGCCTAAACGTTCCGGCATTGAAAAGTCAATTTGAATTGTGCCACATTGCCAGACTCGATCGAGACAGTCGCGAAGATGAAATTCAATTTTCGGACCATAGAACGCGCCTTCGCCCGTCGCTAATTCCCATTGGATGTTTTTATTGTTTAATGCAGTTTCCAGCGCTTTTTCAGATTGATCCCAAACAGCATCATCACCGATTCTTTTTTCGGGGCGGGTCGCAAGACGAATGATAATGTCGTTAAAGCCGAAATCTTGATAGGTTTGATAAACTAGTTCGATGAGTTTGATAATTTCCGCTTGGAGTTGTTTTTCTGTGCAGAATACATGTGCATCATCTTGTGTGAATTGCCGCATGCGCAATAAGCCGTGCAGCGTACCGGACGGTTCGTTTCTATGGCACATGCCGAATTCGCCGATTTTAAAGGGTAAATCTCTATAACTCTTTAAGCCATGATTGAAAATTTGGATATGTCCCGGACAATTCATGGGTTTGATGACGAATTCGCGGTTTTCCGATTGTGTGATAAACATGCCGGCAGAGCCGAATTTGTCCCAATGACCGGATTTTTCCCATAAAATTTTATCGGCAATAATAGGTGTTGCGATTTCTTGATAGTCATTTTTTTGAAGTTTTTTCCGCATGTATTGAATGACGGTTTGATAGATTTGCCAGCCTTTGCCGTGCCAGAAAACCATGCCGGGCGCTTCTTCTTGAAAATGAAAGAGATCTAAAGCTTTTCCGATTTTTCGGTGATCGCGTTTTTCTGCTTCAGCTAAGCGGTCTAAATAGGCTTGCAAGTCTTTTTTATTTGCCCAAGCTGTACCGTAAATCCGTTGCAGCATTTCGTTGTTCGAATCGCCGCGCCAGTAAGCGCCCGCGAGTTTTGTTAATTTAAAGGCTTTGAGTTTATTTGTGCTTGGCACATGCGGTCCTCGACAGGGATCGGTAAAATTGCCTTGCCTATAGATCGTAATAATTTCATCGTCCGGCAGTTCTGAAATAATTTCTACTTTATATTGTTCACCGATATCTTGAAATAATTTAAGCGCTTCATCTCGGGAAAGCGTTTCGTGTGTAAGCGGTAAATTTTGTTTTGCCAGTTCGTGCATTCTCTGTTCGATTTTTTCGAAATCTTCCGGAGTGAAAGGGCGGGAATAAGCAAAGTCGTAATAAAAGCCGTTTTCAATCACAGGTCCGATTGTGAGCTGTACTTCAGGGAATAATTGTTTAACTGCATGTGCTAGTAAATGTGCTGCCGAATGACGAATAATATCAAGCCCGTCTGCATCGCGATCGGTAATGATTGCGATATTAGCATTATTTTGAACAAGATAATTGAGATCGACAAGCTGATCGTTAACTTTGCCGGCTAATGCGGCTTTGGCAAGACCGCTTCCGATACGTTCTGCAATTTGATAGACCGTTACGGGTTGTTCAAACTGTAATTGATTTTTGTCTGGCAATGTTATGGTTGGCATCGTTTTATTTCATTAGTGGAGTTGGTAGGCACGAGTGGGATCGAACCACCGACCACCACCATGTCAAGGTGATGCTCTACCACTGAGCTACGTGCCTAAAAAAATGAAAAGATACCATTATTGTGTTTAATAGGCAATGAGGATTTTTCGCCTTTTTTAATTTTTTCCTCTGCACACGTCAAAACTGAAGTGGCTACACTAATTTGGACGCACAACGTGCGATGTTTCCCGCGAAATACAGGGATGTATTTTTCATCCATCCATGATCCAAAGATTATCTTTTCTTTAGTGCAAGTGCTGTAGAATATGGATCCCCTCTTTTGCGGAGATGAAAAAAGCAGCGCCTTGTACCAACTTCAATAGAGGCGATTCTTGCAGTTTTCTAATCGCACCCAACCACAATTTTGTATTTCTCAATAGTACTGCTTGTATGATATCCTACGTGCATGATTGATATGCAGCACATTCGTAATTTTTCTATTATTGCCCACATTGACCACGGGAAATCGACATTGGCTGATCGTTTTATTCATCATTGCGGCGGTTTGTCTGATCGGGAGATGGCTGCACAAGTGCTGGATTCTATGGAGCTGGAGCGCGAGCGCGGTATTACGATCAAAGCCCAGAGCGTTACGCTGAAGTATAAAGCAGATGACGGACAAATTTATAAGCTGAACTTTATTGATACGCCCGGGCACGTTGATTTTTCTTATGAGGTTTCCCGTTCTTTATCTGCTTGCGAAGGCGCTTTGTTAGTGGTGGATGCGGCGCAGGGTGTTGAAGCGCAAACCGTAGCGGTTTGCTATATGGCAATCGAACAAGGACTAGAGGTTTTGCCGGTTCTGAATAAGATGGATTTACCGCAATCTGAACCAGAGCGCGTTGTTAAGGAAATCGAAGATATTATTGGTATTGAAGCAAAAGATGCATTGTCTGTCAGCGCTAAAACGGGACTTGGCGTTAAAGATTTATTGGATATGCTGGTTGCGCGTATTCCGCCGCCGAAAGGCGATCCGAATGCGCCGCTGCAAGCCTTAATTATTGATTCATGGTTTGATAGTTATTTGGGCGTTGTATCGCTGGTGCGGGTAATGCACGGAACATTACGGACAAAAGATAAAGTGATTGTGATGTCGACAGGCAGAACGCATCTCGTTGATGGCGTTGGAATTTTTACGCCGAAACGACAGGAAGTTGAGAGTTTGAGTGCAGGAGAAGTTGGTTATGTTATAGCCGGTATTAAAGATATTCAAGGTGCGCCGGTCGGTGATACGCTGACGCATGCGCATCGTGCTGCAAGTCAGCCGCTTGCAGGATTTAAAAAAGTGCAGCCGAAAGTGTTTGCTGGACTGTTTCCGATTAATTCAGAAGATTTTGAGTCTTTTCGAGAAGCGCTTGCTAAGCTGAGCTTAAATGATGCGTCTTTGTTTTATGAGCCAGAAGTATCACAGGCGCTTGGTTTTGGATTTCGGTGCGGATTTCTCGGCATGCTGCATATGGAAATCGTTCAAGAACGATTGGAACGAGAATATAATCTTGAATTAATTACCACAGCGCCGACGGTTATTTTTGAAGTGCTGACGACCAAAGGCGAAGTCATACATATTGATAATCCGGCAAAGCTGCCGCCGCCTAATGTCATTCAAGAAGTGCGTGAACCGATTGTGAGCGCACATATTTTAGTGCCGCAGGAATATGTCGGCAGTGTGATCACGCTTTGTGTTGAAAAACGTGGCGTTCAGACGAAAATGCTATATCATGGTGCGCATGTCGAATTAGTTTATGATATTCCGATGAGCGAGGCGGTTCTTGATCTGTTCGATCGCTTAAAATCGATCAGTCGAGGCTATGCGTCGCTGGAATATACATTTACGCGGTTTCAAGCGGCTGATCTAATCAAATTAGATATTTTAATTAGCGGCGAAAAGGTGGATGCATTAGCGTCGATTGTTCATCGTGAGCAGTCGTTTTATCGCGGACAGCAATTAGCGCGAAAGCTAAAAGAATTAATTCCTAGACAGATGTTTGAGGTGGCTATTCAGGCGGCAATCGGTGGTCAAATTGTTGCGCGCACAACTGTTAAAGCATTGCGTAAGGATGTTACGGCAAAATGTTATGGCGGTGATGTATCGCGAAAACGTAAGTTATTAGAAAAACAAAAAAAAGGCAAGAAAAGGATGAAGAGAGTGGGTAAGATAGAAATACCGCAGGAAGCTTTTTTAGCAGTTTTAAAAGTGGAGAAGTAGTCAAGATGAGTTTTGGTTTTCCTTTTATATTAGTTTCATTAGTTTTTATTAGCGGTCTGATCTGGCTGATTGATGCTTTGTTTTTTGCACGCAGTAGAAAAGAAAAGCAGAAAAAAATGCCAATTATTATTGAATATGCGCGTTCTTTATTTCCGGTGTTTTTACTTGTTTTAGGTATTCGGTCTTTTATCGCACAGCCTTATCGCGTGCCGACCGGTTCTTTAGAGCCGACAATTCTGCCTGGTGATTTTCTTTTTGTTAGTCAGTTTTCTTATGGTTTGCGTTTGCCGGTACTTAATACGAAAATTTTGAGTATCGGGGAACCGAAAACCGGAGATATTGTGGTATTTCGTTATCCCGGGAATCTTAATATCAATTATATTAAGCGCGTTGTTGGAACGCCGGGTGATCATATCGTTTATAAAAATAGAACGATTTATATTAATGGTAAGAAAATGTCGCAGAAATTTATAAAAAACACAACAGATTTCGAGCCACCAGGCATATATGGACCATCGGCTGTTTATATTCCTTCAAAACTTATGGAGGAAAATTTAAACGGGGTAAAACATTATATTTTACTGCACACAGATAAAAAAGCGCAGGAGTCGGCAAATTATGATGTGGTTGTACCTAAGGGCATGTATTTTATGATGGGTGATAATCGAGATAATAGTGCCGATAGCCGATATTTTGGTTTTTTGCCGGAGAAGAATATCGCTGGAAAGGCTTTGATTGTTTGGTTGAGCTGGGATGGGATTAAACATCGTGTTAGGTGGGGTAGGATAGGGAATAAGTTATAAATAGACGTAGGGGCGACCCCGCAAGGGTTGGGTGATCGCAAGGGTCGCCAATACAAGGTGGGAATCTAATTTTTAGGAATACGAAATAATGTCTGAAATTAAAAAATTAATGAAAAAAATAGATTATCAATTTCATAATATTGATCTGCTTGAATTAGCTTTGACTCATCGTAGTTACGGTGGAAATGAAAATAATGAACGTTTGGAGTTTTTAGGCGATTCTATTGTCAATTTTGTTATTGCTTCGGATTTGTATGAACGTTTTCCAGAAGCAAAAGAAGGTCAATTAAGTCGTGTGCGCTCTCATCTAGTGAAGGGTGATACCTTAGCAGAATTAGCTAAAGAATTTGGATTTGGCAGAGCAATAAAACTAGGTTCCGGTGAGCTAAAGAGTGGAGGGGCTGAGCGTATTTCTATTTTGGCAGATGTTGTTGAAGCAATTATCGGTGCTGTTTATTTGGATATCGGTATGGAAGTTTGTTATCAAAAAATTATTGCTTGGTATCAAGAAAGATTAAATAATTTATCATTGGATATGGTTTTTAAGGATCCAAAATCATTGCTGCAGGAATTGGTGCAGGGAAGACAATTGCCTTTGCCAGAATACAAATTAATTGAAGTTAAGGGCGGTGAACATGAACAGCGGTTTGTTATAGCGTGTTCTATTAAATTGTTAAAGTATGATGTTGTTGGTGAAGGGACAAGCCGGCGAAGAGCAGAACAAGATTCCGCGCAGCATGTATTAGAGGAATTAGAACGTGGAAAATGAGCGGCATTGCGGATATGTTGCAATTCTTGGGCGCCCTAATGTCGGAAAATCTACGCTGCTCAATAGTATCTTACGTAAAAAAATCAGTATCACTTCGGATAAACCGCAAACAACACGTCATCAGATTTTAGGTATTAAAACTCAAAATAATGTTCAAGTTGTATATGTCGATACGCCGGGCATACACAAGCAGGCAAAAACAGCGATTAATCGTTTAATGAATCGTGCCGCAATGACGATGATTTATGATGTTGATTTGATTGTTTTTATGATTGATGCAAAAAAGTGGACGAGTGAAGATGAATTAGTGTTAAAGTTGCTTCAAAAAGCAACATGCCCAATTATTTTAGCGTTAAATAAAGTTGATCTTATTAAAGATAAAACACGTTTGTTATCAATTATAGAATCGTTTTCGAAAAAAATGTCGTTCGCTGAAATCGTACCGCTTTCTGTTAAGAAAAATATTAATGTTGATGCGTTAGAGAAATATATTAATCAGCATTTGCCAAAACAGGATTATTTTTTTCCGGAAGATCAAATAACTGATCGGGATGAAAGATTTTTGGTTTCTGAAATTGTGCGTGAAAAATTAATGCGTATGACTGGAAAGGAAGTGCCTTATGGTATTGCTGTAACTGTTGAATCTTTTGAGAAGAAAGATAATGTTTTACATGTCAATGTTATCATTTGGGTTGAACGAAAAGGGCAAAAAATTATTGTTATTGGTAAAAAAGGTGAAGGCTTGAAAGAAATTGGTAAGCAGGCGCGGCTTGATCTTGAGAGACATTTTCGGTGTAAGGTTTTTTTAGGGCTATGGGTTAAAGTCAAAGCTGGTTGGACACAGGATGAAAAGACTTTATCAAAGCTTGGATATTGATTTGGAATTTTGCAGCTCTGAAGCATTAAGGCAGGAAATTCTCGCAAAAATAAAATTCTCAAAAAATAATCATAAATTTGTCTTATGCGA
>CBDVDN010000025.1:0-9352 GCA_965372775.1 uncultured Gammaproteobacteria bacterium | reverse complement strand
TGTCCCACAAAAAGGCATGGTCGCTAAAAAAATTCGTCAAAATCGCAAAAAAACTTAAAAAACACAATTCCAACATTCAAGTTATTTTAACCGTCACGCGAGCAGAAGAAAAAATCGGCAAACAATTTTGCAAAAAATGTTCAGATACAATCAATCTGATCGATCAGCTCAATATTTTAGATTTAGCAGCACTTATGCATTCGTTAGAATTATTTATCAGCAATGATACCGGTCCTTTACATATAGCCAGCGCTTCAAATATCAATATTATTGCACTATTCGGAAAAAGCGATCCTATTACAACAGGCCCTTACCAACCTGCCAATAATCGAATCGTCATTCATAAACCAAAAATTAATGACATTAGTGTTCAAGAAGTATTTAACATCGCTTGTAATCTGCTTTATACTCCAACCAAATACCCTTTTAAGAGAACAAGTTCATGAAACTAACACGACTAACAGCAATTTCTCCTATAGATGGTCGCTATGGCGAAAAACTAGCTGAGTTACAGCCTATTTTCAGTGAATTCGGTCTTATTTATCACCGTGTTTTTGTTGAAATTCATTGGCTGCTTATGCTTGCTGAAAAAAAACAAATCCCGGAAATATCAAACTTAAGCGAATCTGCTAAAAAATACTTACAAAACATCATCACTCAATTTTCAGAGAAAGATGCGGAACAAATCAAAATAATCGAAAAAACCACTAACCACGACGTCAAAGCTGTCGAATATTTCATCAAAGAAAAACTCGCAACCCATAACGAATTATCACACATTAAAGAATTTGTACACTTTGCCTGCACATCAGAAGACATTAACAACTTAGCCTACGGATTAATGTTAAAGCAGGCGCAGCAGCAATGTCTATCGCCGCAAATTAAAAAACTCATTTCAAAAATAGGTAATCTAGCACATAATTTAGCAGACATGCCGATGCTATCACATACGCACGGTCAGCCGGCAACACCTACAACAATGGGAAAAGAACTCGCTAATTTTGCTGCGCGGTTACAACTTCAAAATGCTCAACTTAAATACATTAAAATATCTGGAAAATTTAACGGTGCTGTTGGAAATTACAGCGCACACTATATCGCTTATCCAGATATCGACTGGCTAACGATCAGTAAAAAATTCGTAGAAAATTTAGACCTTAGCTGGAATCCCTATACCACACAAATTGATCCACATGATACCATTGCAGAACTTTGCCACGCCATGATGCGATTTAATACAATATTAATAGATTTTGTCCGCGATGTTTGGCATTACACTTCTCTAAACTACTTCCAACAAAAACCAAAAGAACAAGAAATCGGCTCTTCAACAATGCCCCACAAAGTTAATCCAATCGACTTTGAAAATGCCGAAGGAAATTTAGGTGTGAGCAATGCGCTCCTACAGCACTTTGCTAATAAACTGCCCTGTTCCAGAATGCAGCGTGATCTAACTGATTCTACTGTATTACGAAACCTCGGCGTAGGATTTGCGCATTCCCTATTAGCTTACCAAGCTATCTTGCACGGACTAGAAAAACTAACAATAAACCTCACCTCAATGATTAAAGAATTAGAACAACATTGGGAAATACTTGCAGAACCACTGCAAACGATCATGCGTCGTTACAATATTGAGGGGCCTTATGAAAAACTTAAAACACTAACAAGAGGTAAAACTGTCACAAAACAAACTATACAGTCCTTTATCGACACACTAAACATCCCTGATCACGAAAAAGAAAGGCTAAAAAAACTCACGCCTGAAAATTATCTCGGCAAAGCGGAAAAGCTCGCGAAAAGCGTATAGTATCCGCTGTCATCAGAAACTTTATCGAAAAAGTTTCCACTCTCAACGGATAGTTTTAAAGAAGAGTCAGCCGATAAGCCGGGTTCTGTCGTGGACAGTCATTCATCTAGGCAGCTTGTCGCCAAACTGCTCAAGCGACTTACCCGAGTTCAGTGCGGGCAACACCCTATGAACTCCTACTCAGTCTTGCTCCGGACGGGGTTTACCTTGCCGCTGCCGTTACCGGCAGCGCGGTGCGCTCTTACCGCACCATTTCACCCTTACTTGTTTATAAAAACAAGCGGTATATTTTCTGTGGCACTTTCCGTAGGCTCACGCCCCCCAGTCATTATCTGGCGCCCTTGCCCTATGGAGCCCGGACTTTCCTCTACGTATTAAAAAATACATAGCGACTGTCTGGCTGACTCGAAAAGCATTATAGCATACTTTTCTACCATTTAAATTGGTATTATAATCCCAGATTCAATCTGCTAAGGAACTAAACAATGATGCTAAAATTTTCTTTACAAAACTTATCAACTATTTTCTTTTTCAGTTTAGCTATTATTTTAATTTGTAAAACTTTCTATAATCTATTGGCAGCTTTTAAACAGAAAAAAACATTATTAAAAACAAACAACCTAATTTCCTCAAAAGCTGAAAGCCTATTTCGCGTCGAATTAATTCGACCATTGATTTTCATTAAATATTTCGCAGCCTGCCTAGCTATTCCTTTCTTATCTCAATATATATTAAACGCCGCATTAAAATTCGGATTATCGAGCGAAATAGCATCTATCGCTTATGTCAGCTATCAAGTCATTTTTATGCTTATGATAGTTCCCAGCGGCTACATTATGGAAATCGGCAGTATCAAACGTTTATTATTAATCACTTTTGCCCTAGAAGCATTAATTTATATAACGCTTGGGCTAACGTCCAATTTTTGGATAATCTTCTGCATGCAGATTATGTTCGGAATTGTTATACCGCTTTCGTCATCCGCAGAATATGCTTATATAATAGCTTTTTCTGCCAATGACAATCGCAGTGAAATGTTAGCGCTTTATTCTAATACCACAAAAGGCGCCATGATATCAGGTATCTTTTTAGGCGGCATACTAGCAAGCCGTATAGGCGAACACCATACCTTATTATTGTCAGGCATCTTAATTTCAACTTGTTTGCTCTACATTATTTTTCTGATTTCGAATATAGATTGCAAAGCCATTAATTGCGGCACAATCCAAAAAGAAATAAAAGAAAAATCTAATATAAGTTTACACTTTAAAGATTTGATCGTTATTCTAAAAGATTATAACTTTTTAAAAATTATTCTATTCGTTGCATTTCCAATAGGAATTTTAAGAGATGGAATATTTCTTTATAGCTTACCAATCATATTAACGCGCAACCATATTGCACATAGCGTTATTGGAAAAATCATGGTGCTTTTTTCGATCGGTTTTTTTATGACGAACAAATTTATCTCAAAAAAAGCCGATCAAGCAAAAACCGAATCATCGTTTTTATTTTTTGGTCTTATAGGTTCTGCTTTTGCTTTATTTTTAATTTCCGGTTTAAATTTAACTCACCTATTTGGCATCGAAAATCATCAACTCGGACTGTATTTTTTAAGTATTGGTTTATTAGTTTTAGGACTATTCAGAGGATTCTTGCTCTCTCCATCTATGGGATCCATCTCAAAAAGCAAAACAGCCTCAATTATTGGCAAAAACGTGGCAATATCCATTTATCGTTTATGTGAAGTATCAGGCAAAATCATCGGACCAATCCTTATTGCGCTTTTATTAGCTTACTCTAATTTTTCATCTATAACGTTTATGATAATAGGAGGATTAATTTTTGTGTTTGCATTGTTGTTTCAAGCTTTTTCTGTTTTTAAACAAATGTAGGTTGGGCTAAGCGCCCAGAAGCATATAAAAAACACTTAAATTACTATTCATTTTGAGCTGTAATAAAATCGGAATATATCCATTAAGCGCAGCCCAACCTACATTATCGCCTGCTGATACAATAAATTTTTCTTTTTACCGGTGATTTTAGCAGCTAAATGAGCGGCTTGTTTGACTGACAATTCCTGTAATAAAATTTTTAAAATTCGATGATCTTCTTCGGTTAATTCAGACAAACTGGCTTTTTGCACACCCTCAACCAACACAACAAATTCACCGCATTGCTGCTCCGTATTGCTTTCTATCCATTTTACTAAATCAGATAAGCAATCTCCTCGAATCGTCTCAAATAATTTAGTTAATTCGCGCGCCACAACAACATATCGATCTTCTCCAAACACATCTGACATATCTTTCAGCATGGCAATTATTCGATGCGGCGCTTCATAAAAAATAAGTGTGCGCGTTTCATCTTTTAAAGACTTCAATCGTTCCAATCGCGCATGCTGTTTGACCGATAAAAAACCTTCAAAAATAAAACTGTTCGAAGCCAGACCTGAAGCGCATAATGCAGCAATAGCAGCACACGATCCCGGAATAGGCACAACATTAATACCTTTCTGCCTTACCATTCGAACTAAACGATAACCCGGATCACTAATTAACGGCGTTCCAGCATCTGATATTAATGCAACTGATTTGCCTTTCTGAAGAAAAGATAATAATTTTTTAACTTGCGCACTTTCATTATAATCATGCACGGTCATCATCGGCGTTGAAATTGCATAACGCTGCAATAACCGCTTACTATGCCGCGTATCTTCTGCAGCAATTAAATCGACTTGCAGCAATGTTTTAATTGCCCGCTTCGACATATCATCAAGATTGCCGATCGGTGTTGCAACAATATATAAAGTTCCATAATCTTGTATCATATCGCTGCCAACGCTTCTTGAATATGCGTAACCGCTATCACCTCGATCCCTTTCAATGGTGTTTTAGGTGCATTAGCTTTTGGAATAATCGCGCGTTTAAAACCATGCTTTACTGCTTCACGCAAACGTTCTTGTCCGCTTTGTACTGGACGAACTTCTCCAGACAATCCCACCTCGCCGAAAACTGCTAAATCCATATCCAAAGGTCGATTTTTCAAACTTGATAAAATAGCCGACAAAATAGCTAAATCCACTGCTGTTTCTAAAACACGTACACCGCCAACAACATTTACAAAAACATCTTGATTATACGTTACAATTCCCGCATGCCGATGCAAAACCGCCAATAACATCGACAAACGATTTTGTTCTAAACCGACTGTAACGCGTCTCGGATTTGCTAAATGACTCTCATCAACTAATGCCTGCACCTCAACCAACAACGGACGGCTGCCTTCCCATGTCACCATCACAACACTTCCCGATACAGCCGTTTCATAACGAGAGAGAAAAATAGCAGAAGGATTGTTCACTTCGCACAAGCCTTTATCTGTCATCGCAAAAATGCCTAACTCATTTACTG
Source organism: uncultured Gammaproteobacteria bacterium (assembly GCA_965372775.1). GTDB lineage: Bacteria > Pseudomonadota > Gammaproteobacteria > UBA12402 > UBA12402 > CBDVDN01. The sequence continues at coordinate 4,129 of CBDVDN010000025.1, read as the reverse complement.
CGCCAAAACGATTTTTTACCGCACGAATAATACGAAATCGGCTGCCGCGATCCCCTTCGAAATATAAAACCGTATCGACCATATGTTCTAACACACGGGGACCCGCAATAGTTCCTTCTCGTGTAACATGTCCGACTAAAAACAAAGCCGTTCCGGTTTGTTTAGCATATTGTACGAGCTGCGCTGCACTTTCTCGAACTTGTCCGATAGCGCCTGGCGCTCCGGATAATACTTCGGTAAATATAGTTTGAATAGAATCAATGACCATCACTTTTGGTTTTTCTTTTTGTGCAACAGATAGAATTCTTTCTACTTGCGTATCTACCAACAACTTTAATTTTTCTTCCGGTAAACCTAACCGTCTCGCTCTTAATGTCACTTGCTGTAAAGATTCTTCACCTGTCACATATAAAGCATTTAAAGTTTGGCTCATACGCGATAACACCTGCAGCAACAAAGTCGATTTTCCAATACCCGGATCACCGCCAATCAAAACAACCGATCCAAAAACCAGCCCACCGCCTAACACGCGATCTAATTCGGATGAAGTCGTCAACAATCTGGACTGCGATTGTAATTCAACATTCGCCAAAGTTGTCACTCGCTGTACATTTTCTCTGGCAAAACGGCTCAAACGCGCAGAAACGCCCGGGCGCAATTGAATGGGACGCTCTTCTGTCAAACAATTCCACGCACCGCACTCTCCACACTGCCCCGACCATTTCGGAAACTGAGATCCACATTGATTACAGATGTAAATTACTTTGTTTTTTGACATGTCGCCTCATTATTCCCGTGGTTCTTTTCTCCGTCATTCGCGCACAGCTCTTTTTTCGTCATCCCGTTACTTGATCACGGGTTCGCGAGATCTACGCTTACAATATAAAAAGACATAATCAAGCAAAATGCAGATTGGGTCAAGAACTACGTAATATCTAAAAAACTCAAGATGAAATTATTTATTCCAAGTCAAAACCAATTTAGAAACATGAAGTGTGCTGTGAAGGGATGAAATACATCCATGTATTTCATTTATAATCTATACCTGCACAAGGAATAGAAAACATGATAAAAAAAACTGAGCTATAGCATAGTACATCCATGGCTTACTTTCGATCCTGATCCATCAAGTAAAAGTGGACTTTCAGCATCATAACTTATGTCACTAGACAATGAATCATATTGGTCTTTCTTCTGTTGCGCTGGTTTTTCAGAAGCAGCATCAAGCAGCCATGTTGCAACATGCTTCGCAACATTTGACGTAAGTCCTAAAACCAATCCCCATTGCGTTCCGTAAATAAGACCAGCAATAACACCTGTGCATTGTCCTGCATCAAATAACGCATTTAATCCATGCTGCAAAGCTTTTTCATCTTTCGCACAAAGCATTCCAATTTCACCAAGCGCATTCAAAGTAAAAGCACCTACGAATCCATAAGGAGCGCTATCACCAAAAGGCAAAATATCCGATGCAACACCGCACCCATAAGCTGCTGATAATGCGCCAACAGCCCCTGCACCATATCTAATCACTGTCAATGTCTTTTGAGTAGATGTTTTAAATCCTTCTGTGCCACCAACGGATTTTCTTGACGCCTCAATACCTTCCATAAAGTTTTTAGCTGCTGCGCCTGCCTCTGCCAAACCTAAAGGCGGGAAATACACCTCTTTTGCCTGAGCTGTTAATTGCGACCATACCCACATCAGCAAACCCGCTGAACCATTTGCAAGCGTTTCGGCTGCTTTCTTACCTGCTCTAAACAACATAATTACATCTCCTATTATTTGTAAATAATTAAAAATAAAACCCATCCGCATCCATTCTCGGTTATATACCTTGCACAAATTATGTTTATTATTTTCTTGGGATTTTTATTTTTCTTGAGGTGTTGTTATTTTATTGAAGAAAATTAATACAAAAAAGCCGTATTCTACAGAATAAAGCTTAAGAAAACATTAAAAATTTAGGGGCAGGTTCGCTTCGCGATATTTTATATTGCCAACTATATCGGCAAATATCATGACAAACGCCGGAATAGTTGTCAATATTTTACTTTTGCTACATTCACATCAATCTGCCGAATACCTCGCTCTTTTTGTTGTTCGTTCATTGGAAAATAATTTTTGGGTAAATCACCTAGCACAACAACACAATCACCTAATCCAGAGCCAGATATTTTTGCACCCAATACAGTTTTTAATTTACACGCTTCATAAATTACTTCGGATATTGTTTCATCACTTACGCCTAACGCTTCTTGTAATTTTTGATGTTCTAAAAAAATCCTTCCGAGTTTTAACCAATCCAGCTTTTTAATAGCTTGACAGCTCCGCTCTACACAATCGCCAATTCCTTTAAATAATTCCTCAAAACGTTCAGGCTGATTTTCTTGCAGTACATTAACTTTTTTTACAACTTCAACAGTTGGGGTTTTATAGCCTACATAAACTAAACTAATCGGCAAATTACACTCTATACGCTCTATCTTTAGCGGATCCATTTGATAACAAATAACACCGCCAAAAACACTTGCTGCAATATCCGCACCAGACCCAATACCTTGAATTTTTCGAACAACACTTACACCATCTTGATAAAGCCGATCTAAGTTTAAAGCACTTTCTATCCATTTTTGCACAACCACTAATGTTGCAACCGTCACGGCAGCAGAAGATCCTAATCCTATTTTATCTGAAAATTCAGATTCGATAGATAAATTAAATCCCGAAGGCAGTTTGGATTTAATATGTATTAAAGCAGCTAAAACAAATTGAAAGGGTTTGCAAATGTGTAAATTATCTAAATCTGACGAAAAACAGCCAAAAGCCGATGAATCTATAAAAATCTGATTATCTGATCGCGGCTCCAACGAAACTTTAATAAAACGATCCACCGCACAAACAAGCGCTGGATAACCCCGTAATACCGCATGTTCTCCAAGCAACATTGTACTGCCCGACATTGAGATTTTGAATTGCATAAATGTTTCTCTTTATGGATTCCGGATAAGCGCGCAGAACACGCTTTCCGGAATGACAGAAGCGGTGGTTAATTGTTGGGCTGTGCTTAATATATATCTCGCAGATTTGTAGATACCATGTAGGGGTTATAAGCCCTTGCGGCTACCCATTTGGGCGACCGCAAGGGTCGCCCCTACACAAGATCTACATTTCAATCTTCCATTCTTCTATCCTCTATCATTCATCTTCCGTCCTCTGAATCACTAACACCATACCAGCTGTCTTACCGGCAACAGCACCCGCACCACAAATTTTTGCCGCACCGCCGTTTTTTTCTATATTTTTTATAAACTGACAAACCTCATTCGGCACAACTCCTATTTCTTTAAGTAATCGATGATTTTCTCGAATTAAATACTGTGTTTCCGATAAGTCACCTACTTCCATGGCCTTTTTAATTTCATTCGTAACAGATTCAAAGTCATTCCAAATGCTATGATCGGATTTAAATTTCCGCGCAACAACTTCTACACATTCGCCCGTACTCATTTCCGGTGCGCCCGTATTAATCATATTCATTGGTATATTTGAAATACGGCAATCTTGAATACTGCCTGCTTTAAAATAAATGCAACCACCATGTAATGAAGTATAAATATCAATCCCGCTCGAAACACCATGCTGAAGATTCTCAATTTTACGACCTAAACAAAAACATTCTTCCTCCGATAAATTTACTTCAAAATAATCCACAAGCATTTTTAGAATACCAACAATCATGGCAGCCGATGCGCCCATACCGCAATGTATAGGAATATTAAATTCGACTGAAACGATTAAACCTTCAGATAATTGTAAATTTAAATGATCTAAAAAATGAATAAACGTAAATTCGGCTAATTCAAAAGGATTTTGCAATACTTCAGAAATATGAATATGTCCATTTAAGAATAATCGGTATTTTTCAGTTAATCGCTGTTTGATTTCTCGTAGTTCACGAATATCCAACACATCTTGGTGAGCGCTAAAATGAGAAGGTGCAGATCCTCGTTCACATGAAGATAACAGAGAAGAAAAGTTAAAAGAAATTGATTTAGAACTTTGCGGAATAATGGTGGTTTCAACATAATGATCAACCGCCATTGCAATAGCCGGTCGACCATAAACG
>CBDVDN010000024.1:0-9520 GCA_965372775.1 uncultured Gammaproteobacteria bacterium | reverse complement strand
ATGGGTAGCCGAGCAAGGGTCGCCCCTACAGAAGATTTACGCATTTTTTAAAAATTTTGATGTGTTCTGAGAATTCATTTGACACCGTCAATACATCTCTATACTATGTGTCCGCTATGAACAAACGGCTTCCGTTAACTATTGATCCGATTAAGTTCGCTGAAGAGCGCCTTTTTATTAAAGGATCATTGTCACTGTGTGATATGTCACGTTTAGTTGATGTATGTAAGCGAGAGAAGTTATCGGCGGATGCGTCTGTTCAGATGGAAGGCGGTATAGATAGGCAAGGGTTACCTTATTTGCGGGGCATAGTTGAAGCGGATATTCCTTTAACTTGCCAACGTTGTTTGAAAACAATGAGTTACCGTGCTTTTTCAGAATTTACTTTAAGTCCAGTCTTTAATGAAAAACAGGCAGAGAAGTTACCGTTTTGTTATGAGGCTTTGATTGTAAAGGCTGGATTCGAGATAGTTTTAAGTGATCTTGTTGAGGATGAATTGCTGTTGGTTTTGCCGCTTATTCCAAAACATGACGAGACTGTTTGTCCGGTCGTTTTATCCGAACAAACCGATGAGAGTGATTTGGTTTCTCAATCAAAGAGTTTGTTTGCTAAACAATTAGCGAGAGAGTTATCAAAAAAGTAGTGGCACGGCGTGCCGTGTCTGTTTAGAGGTATTTTATTTTATGGCAGTTCAAAAGAGCAAAAAATCTCGTTCTAAACGAGGTATGCGCCGCGCACATGATGCATTAACAACGTCAACTTTGGCAATTGATGAATCAACAGGTGAAACTCATCGTCGTCACCATATAACACCTAATGGGTATTATCGTGGACGTCAAGTTATTGAGAAGAAAGAGAAGAAAGTAAAAGAAGAAGAGGAATCTTAAAGGTCATGCAAGAAATTTGCATAGCTTTGGATGTGATGAGCGGCGATCGCGGCATTGATATTGTTATTCCTGCAGCGCATTCCTCATTAAAAAAACATTCGAATTTGCGATTGATCTTAGTCGGTGATCAATTCGAAATAAACTCACGCTTAAATAAATGGTCTGAGGACGAAAAAGCGCGCATAACGATTCAGCATGCTTCTGAAGTTGTTGATATGACAGAATTGCCCTCTCAAGCGTTGCGATATAAAAAAGATTCTTCTATGCGGGTTGCGATTAATTTAGTGAAAGAAGGCAAAGCAAAAGCTTGTGTGAGCGCCGGTAATACAGGCGCTTTGATGGCGACCGCGCGGTTTGTATTAAAAACATTATCGGGGATTAATCGACCGGCAATTATTAAGTTAATTCCAGCAAAAAATGAATTAAAGCGGGTTCGTGTATTAGATTTAGGCGCTAACATTGATTCTAGCGCTGAAATGTTAGTTCAGTTTGCCGTGATGGGATCAGTGTTAACTTCTGCTGTTGACGGCATTGAAAGACCGACAGTTGCTTTGTTGAATATTGGAGCGGAAGAGATAAAGGGCAATGAGGCGGTTAAGCGCGCCGCACAGATGCTATTGGCGAATAAAGACATTAATTATATTGGATTTGCTGAAGGGAACGATATTTTTAAAGGAGATGCGGACGTTATTGTTTGCGATGGATTTGTCGGCAATGTGGCATTGAAAGCGATGGAAGGGTTATCTGGATTTATCGGACATTTAATTAAACAGGCGGTTCACCGTAATATCTTCACAAAATTAGCTGCAATATTTGCAATTTTTGTTTTAAAGCCGGTAGTAAAATTTTTGAATCCCGAACGATATAACGGTGCGAGTTTTGTTGGTCTTCGCGGTATTGTGATAAAAAGCCATGGAAACGTTTCGTCATTTGGTTTTGAACAAGCAATCGAGCGGGCAATAGGAGAAGTCGATCATAATGTTCCCGAATTGATTAGTGCGAAAGTTGCCAAATTATTAGGATAAATAACATGAAATATGCAAAACTGATTGGGACTGGCTCCTATCTGCCCGAGAAGGTTTTAACTAATTCTGATCTTGAAAAGCTTGTTGATACGTCTGATGAATGGATTGTTGAAAGAACTGGTATTCGGGAGCGTCATATTGTTGCGGAAGGAGAGTCTGTTGCATCGATGGCTGAGCAGGCTTCAAGAGCGGCGTTATCTAATGCAAATATTTCACCGGAAGCGCTTGATCTAATTATTGTTGCAACCTGTACACCGAATAATTTTTTTCCAAGTACTGCCTGTCTATTGCAATCTCAATTGAAAGCCAAGAATAGTTTCGCATTTGATGTTAATGCAGCATGCAGCGGTTTTATTTATGCATTGAGTGTGGCTGATAATTATATTCGGACAAATAGCGTGAAGAATGTTTTAGTTGTAGGCAGTGAAGCTTTATCCCGTATTACTGATTGGACTGATCGAAATACATGTGTGTTGTTTGGTGATGGTGCCGGTGCAGTTGTGCTGCAGGCTTCTCAAGAGCCCGGTATTATTGCGAATAAGCTGTATGCTAATGGGGATTTAAAGGATCTTTTATATATGTCAAGCGGGATATATGAAGAAAGCATGGAAAAGCGATATCTTCACATGATGGAAGGGAGAAAGGTTTTTAAAATAGCTGTCGGCTCCATGGCAAATGCTGCAAAAACTTTGTTGTTAGAACAAGAGATGACAATTTCCGATATAGATTGGTTAATTCCGCACCAAGCAAATGTTCGTATTATTGATGCAATTGTAAGCCGACTTAATATTCCTTCAGATCATGTCGTTCGAACGGTTGATAAGCATGCTAATACGGCGGGTGCTTCAATTCCGCTCGCATTGGATTATGCGATGAGTCAAGGGCTGATTCAGCACGGACAAAATGTATTGCTGGAGGCTTTCGGCGCTGGATTGACTTGGGGGACTTTGTTGTTACGGTATTGAAATGACATGTAGAGTGGCGACTCCTACATAAATCTTTCGTAGGGGCGAGACTCCCTTGCGGTCGCCCAAATTTATTTATCAGATATCAGGCAAAAGATGTGGATCTTATGAAAAAAAAATTAGCCTTTGTTTTTCCAGGGCAGGGATCTCAGTCGGTCGGCATGCTTTCCAATCTCGCGGTCAAATTTCCTATTGTTAAAAATACATTTTCCGATGCTTCTGCTGTTTTGGGTTATGATTTGTGGAAGATAGTGAGCGAAGGATCGGAAATTGAACTAAACAAAACTATCCATACTCAGCCAGCGCTTCTAGCTTCAGATATCGCAATGTGGAAAATTTGGCAAGCGACAGGCGATGATATGCCTATCGTTATGGCGGGTCATAGCTTAGGAGAATATGCTGCTTGGGTGGCTTCGGAAGCAATAGATTTTTTAGACGTTATTCGGTTGGTTGCAAAGCGCGCGCAGCTTATGCAGGAAGCCGTGCCGGCGGGTCAAGGTGCTATGGCTGTGATTCTAGGATTGTCAGAGGAACAGGTTTTATCTATTTGTGAAAAAGCGGCGTTTGGGCAAGTTGTTGAAGCGGTTAACTTTAATTCACCGGTTCAGGTAGTGATAGCGGGTATTGCGGAAGCTGTTGATCGGGCGATAGCATTGGCAAAAGAGAACGGTGCGAAAAGAGCGAAGCTTTTGCCGGTTAGCATTCCTTCGCATTGTTTGTTGATGAAAGAAGCGGCGCATAAGTTCTCAAAATGTTTAGCGGATACCGCGATTTATCAGCCGAAAATTCCAGTTATCAATAATGTTGATGTTGCTGTAAATTCAAATCCAGATGATATTCGAGATGCTTTAGAACGGCAATTCTATAACCCCGTACGATGGATTGAAACGATTAATATGATGGCAGAATTTGGGGTGAATACTGTTATTGAATGCGGTTCAGGAAAGGTTTTGACTGGATTGAATAAGCGGATTAATGTTGGTTTGGAATATAAGTCTTTAAGTTCGGAGTTGTAATTAGGAAAAATTTTGTAGGTTGGGCTAAGCGCCCATGAGTTGATTAAATATTTTTTAATTTAGGATCTGGCTTTTATTTGAAAATATTTATGATTCATCCTTTAAGCGCGGGCCAACAACCTTGTTGGGCCGCGTTTTATATTAAGTTTTTTAGATTTTTTAAAAATCAAAGCAAGTTGTAGTTTAAATAATTTTATTTTAGAGAAGAGGCGCTTAGCCCAACCTACCTAATATATTTGTGGAGAAAAATTATGTCATTAGAAGGTAAAGTTGCATTAGTAACCGGCGCTAGCCGCGGTATTGGTAAAGCCATTGCTTTAGGTATTGCTGAAGCAGGTACACAAGTTATTGGAACAGCAACAACAGATAAGGGCGCTGAATCGATAACTGCTTATTTCAAGCAAGCTGGATTAAAAGGTCTTGGTCGCGCGCTGAATGTTACGGATCGAGATGTGCTGAATGATTTTATTGCTTCGATTAAATCTGAATTTGGCATTATCGAAATTCTGGTAAATAATGCGGCGGTTACGCGGGATAATTTGATGTTGCGTATGAGCGAAGAAGAGTGGCAGACGGTTATTAATACGAATTTAAACGCGGTGTTTCATGTTACAAAATTGTGTTTGCGCGATATGGTTAAAGCGCGATTCGGTCGCATTATCAATCTCAGTTCTGTTGTTGGCATAACAGGTAATCCCGGGCAAGCTAATTATTGTGCAGCTAAAGCGGGTTTGCTGGGTTTTTCTAAATCGTTGGCTTTAGAAGTGGCATCGCGGGGTATTACTGTCAATGCTATTGCGCCTGGTTTTATTGATACAGATATGACTAAAAAGTTAAGCGAACAGCAGCGTGAAGCTTTATTAAAGATGATTCCGATGCATCGAGCCGGTCAGCCGGAAGATGTTGCTGCAGTAGTTAAATTCTTAGTATCTGAAGCTGCATCGTACATTACCGGTCAGACATTTCATGTAAATGGTGGGATGTATATGGGGTGACTGGAAGATATGCCTCACGCGAGGTATAGAAGGTTGAAAAAAAGTGAATTGATGCTTGCATGTTGGATTGGTTTCACTAAACTATACCTTTTTAGTTTTTATTAACTATTCAGTGAAAAATTTGGTAAAATCAGATTTTTTGTATGTGTAGTTATGTTTTTTATAGTAATACGAGGATAAACATAAATGAGTGCTACTGTTTTAGAGCGTGTAAAACGTATTGTTGCTGAGCAGCTTGGTGTTAAAGAAGAAGATATTAAATCCGAATCGTCTTTTATTGATGATTTGGGCGCTGATTCTTTGGATACGGTTGAGCTGGTTATGGCTTTTGAGGAAGAATTTGGTGCGGAAATCCCGGATGAAGAGGCAGAGAAAATAACAACAGTTCAACATGCTGTTGATTATATCGAAGCGCATTCAAAAATGGCAGAATAAGCAGAATAATATGTAGGGGTGGTCGATGATCGCCCTTATAATAAAAAAGGTGTGCTAATGAAACGGCGAATTGTAGTAACTGGGCTTGGTATGTTGTCCCCATGAGGGAATAACGTTCAAGATTCGTGGCAGGCGGTTTTGGCAGGTCAAAGCGGTGTTCGGTCTATTTTGCATTTTGATACGAGTGAATTCACCTCTAAAATCAGTGGGAGTGTCAAAGATTTTGATGTTACGCAGTATTGTTCATCTAAAGAAGCTCGCAAAATGGATTTATTTATCCAATATGCATTAGCCGCATCGATTCAAGCCGTACAAGATGCTGATTTGACTGTAACTGATGAAGAAGCGCCGCGTATAGGTGTTTCTGTTGGTGCAGGTGTTTGCGGTTTACCAAGTATTGAGAAATCTTGTGAGACGTTGATTACTAAAGGTCCGCGTAAAATTTCTCCTTTTTTTATTCCATCTATTGTAACGAATATGCTGGGTGGATTTGTTTCTATTCGCTTTGGATTAAAAGGACCTAATTTTTCTGTTGTTTCTGCTTGTGCAACTGGAACGCATAATATTGGCGAAGCAGCGCGTAAAATTGCATATGGTGATGTTGATGTAATGTTGTGCGGCGGTGCTGAAATGGCAACAAGTCCGCTTGGCGTTGCTGGATTTTGTGCAATGCGCGCTTTGTCGAGAAGAAATGATGAACCGCAGAAAGCTAGTCGTCCGTGGGATAAAGATCGTGATGGGTTTGTGTTGGGCGATGGTGCGGGCGTTATGGTTCTGGAAGAACTAGAACATGCAAAAAAACGCGGTGCAAAAATATATGCGGAACTGGTAGGTTATGGCGTGAGCGCTGATGCTTATCATATTACCGCATCTGATCCGACTGGAATGGGGCAGGGTTTGTCTATGTTAAATGCTTTGAATGATGCGTGCATGAATCCGGCTGATATTGATTATATTAATGCGCATGGGACATCAACAGTTGTGGGTGATGCAACCGAAGTTTTAGCGATTAAAAAAGTTTTCGAGGATCATGCTTATAAATTAGCTGTTAGCTCAACAAAGTCTATGACGGGTCATTTATTGGGGGCGACTGGTGCTGTAGAAGCTATATTTTCTATTTTAGCGCTTCGTGGTCAAATGGCTCCGCCGACCATTAATTTAGATAATCCGAGTGAAGGCTGTGATTTAAATTTTGTACCGCATAAAGCGCAAGAAATGAATATTCGAGCGGTTCTGACGAATTCATTTGGTTTTGGCGGCACAAATGCAACGTTAATATTTAAACTATTTAATAATTAGGCGTTGTATATTTTGTGTCGGTTTAATCGATTTAAATGGTTGTTTTTTTCATTTATTATTCTGATTCTCATTTCTTTTAGCGTTGCTTTTGGATATTTGACAGTTGTGTCGATTATCGGTTCTTCGGATTTTCATTATATTCTTAAATCTGGTATATCGGGTCAAAAATTAGCCAATGATCTATATCGTCATACAAATTTAAAGTATCCTTTATTGTTTCGGTTATACATTAGAGTACGCGGTGACGGACATCGTTTGCAGTCTGGTGAATATGTTTTTAAGTCGGGCAGTACTTCAAGAGATGTATTAAATCAAATTGTAAGCGGTAAAGTTTTATCGTATTCTTTCACAATCGTAAACGGCTGGAATTATAAAAAAGTTATGAAGACGTTAAATAAAAATTCTTTGATAAAGCATACCATTGAGAATCTTTCTCCTAAACAGATTGCTGAGAAGTTGGGATTTAAATATGCTTCGTTAGAAGGGTTATTATTACCAGAAACTTATAGCTATACTCGAGGAACAACAGATTTAGCAATTCTTTCACGAGCTTCTCGTGCAATGCAGTGTTATATAAAGCAGGTTTGGCCGAAGCGGGAGAAGCATTTGCCCTATAGGTATAGAAATTCCTATCAAGCCTTAACTGTTGCATCGATGGTTGAAAAAGAAGCAAGCTTAGAGCATGAAAAACCATTGATTGCTGCAGTTATTTTAAAGCGCTTAAAACGGCGGATGCATTTGCAAATTGACCCGACGGTTATTTATGCTTTAGGTGGTCGATATCGCGGCGCATTAACACTTGAAGATTTGAGAGTTAAGTCGCCTTATAATACTTATATTAATTATGGATTGCCGCCGACTCCCATTGCAATGCCGGGCAAGGCAGCTATTCAGGCAGCGCTGCATCCAGCAAAGACAGATGCGTTATATTTTGTTTCTAAAGGGGATGGCAGTCATGTATTTTCAAAGACATTAGAAAGACATGATAAGGCGGTGAATAAATATCAGGTTCGGAAGACGGAATTGTGAAATTGTAGATCCTATGTAGGGGCAGCCCTTGCGGCTGCCCAACCAAGATGGGCGACCGCAAGGGTCGCCCCTACTGCGGGGGGGGGTGGGGCTGCCCAACCAAATGGGCAACCGCAAGAGTCGTCCCTACATAGGATCCATGATTCTCCTGTTATAAACCAGAGGTTTAGTATGAAACAAGGATTTTTTATTACTGTTGAAGGCGTTGAAGGTGCGGGCAAGTCAACAGCTATGAAGTTTATTGAGGCGCATCTTCGTGAAAATGATATTGATGTTGTTGTGACGCGAGAGCCGGGCGGTACGGAAATTGCGGAAGTTATACGCCACGTTTTATTGGATCATCATGAGGAAGTGATGGCTGAAGATACGGAGTTACTGCTCATGTTCGCGAGTCGCGCACAGCACATCGTTCAAGTTATAAAGCCAAATTTATTGAAAGGGAAAACCGTGCTATGTGATCGGTTTACCGATGCCAGCTTTGCTTATCAGGGTGGTGGACGCTGTATTCCTGAAGCGCGGATTGCTGCTTTAGAAGCATGGGTATTAGGGGATTTTCGGCCGGATATTACGATTTTGCTGGATTTACCTTCTGAAATTGGCGTGAGTCGAGTAAGAGGGCGTGGACAGTTGGATCGGATTGAAACAGAAGAATTAGCTTTTTTTAACCGTGTCAGAGAATGCTATCTGGATCGGGCAAAACAATATGCCGAGCGTTATCGTTTGATTAATGCCGAACAATCCATAGCAGAAGTCAAGCAGGCATTGTTAAATTTATTTAACAAAGAGATTTTAGTACGTATTCATGAACGCAGTTAATTCCTATCTGCCTTGGCAGTCTTCTGTTTGGCAGGTTTTACAACGTCGAAAAAATGAAGATCGATTACCACATGCTTTATTGTTTGCGGGTATAGAAGGCATCGGCAAGCATGCTTTTGCGAAAACATTTGCGCAGTCTTTGTTGTGTGATAATCCGAACAGCGAAGACAAGGCATGTCATCAATGCCGTCATTGCCGATTAGCCGAAGACGGTGCGCATCCAGATTTAATCCATGTTACGCCCGAAGAGAAGGGTAAAGCGATCAAAGTCGATCAGATTCGGGCATTAATTGCTTTTTCAGCTCAAACAGCGCAATTAAGTGGCTTCAAAATTATGATTATCGAATCAGCCGATTCGATGAATATCAATGCAGCGAATGCTTTATTAAAAACTCTGGAAGAACCGTCCAGCAATTGTTTGATTGTTTTGCTGACCCATCGTTTGATGGCGTTGCCGGCAACCATACGCAGCAGATGCCAAATTATTCCTTTTCCTATACCAACAAAAGAGGCGGCTTGTGATTGGCTGGCATCGCAGAATATCAAAGCGGATCGTTTGCCGTTATTATTATCCTTAGCTAAAGGTGCGCCGCTTAAAGTATTAGATTTTATTGAGCAGGATGAGTTAAGTTTTCGCGATGAGATTCTTCAGCAGTGGCTGGATTTTTCGCAAGGCAAACTGGAATTAGTAAGTTTGTCAACAGCATGGCATAAGCTAGATTTACAGCGGTTGTTTATGCACTGGATAACATGGATAGCTGATATGATTCGCAGCCAGCATACGAAAGAAGAAGAGCATATTGTTAATCACGATGTAATTGAAAATCTTGCTTTAACTAAAAATATCAAAGCCTTGCATAAGTTTCTTGATAAATTACAAGAATCACAGAATTATATACTTCGCGGCGATATTAATCTAAATCCGCAGTTGTTAATTGAGGGATTGTTGGTTGATTGGAAAAGAATATGCTAATCGATTCGCATTGTCATTTAAATAGATTAGATTTAAGCCGGCATGATGGCAAGCTTGAAAATGCTTTGAATGCAGCAAG
>CBDVDN010000023.1:0-9546 GCA_965372775.1 uncultured Gammaproteobacteria bacterium | reverse complement strand
GCTGAAGACTGTAAAACAACAACATCACGTACAAGGTTAAACAAATTGAAGTGATTTGATAAAATTGGAAAAGAATCACGATTTATACTACTGAATTCTAAAACAGCATTCAGTGAATTTAAAAGCTGTTTGCCGGACTTTGCAAGTTCTTCTAAAATGCTTTTCTTTTCCGGATCGGTTTCTTGTCTAGCTAAAATCTCAATCATAGCAGCCATACCGCTAGCCGGCGTCCGCAAATCGTGCTGCATGTTTAAAATAAACTGACTTTTTAAATTGCTTGCTTCTTCGGCTTGACCTTTTGCAAGCATCAACTCCTTTTCTCGTTTTTTATTTTCAGTAATATCTGTTGAAATACCTAAAACGCCAATTACATTATTTTGCTGATCATGCAAAGGAACTTTATGCGTCAGCATAATTCGCGCCTCACATGCGTCGGAAAAAGGAATCAAATCTTCGCAGATATGCGAAATATTATTTTTTAAAATTTCCTCATCAATTTTTTTTAGCCATGCGACTCGTTTTTTGTCCCAACCAAAATCTTCATCCTTTTTACCAACAATATCTTTTCGTAACTTAAGACCAGCCATCTCAGCTAACTGATTATTGCAACCTAAATATTTTAAATGACTATCTTTCCAATAAACATATTCTGGAATATTTGCAATAATATTCTCTAAATATGAGGACATCCTAAACAGTTTATCTTCTTTAGTTTTATATTCGGACAAATCACGTCCGATCAACAATAAAAGAGATTCATCATAATTTTGAGCAATAATTGGAACAACTTGCCAACTAACATATAACTCCATATCGCCGAATGTGATTTTTTGAAGCAAATCAGTCTTTTTTTCCTGCAGAAATGGTTTTGATTTAGTAACGATTGGATTCGTTTTTAAATATTTGCATACTTTGAAATAATTTTCCCCAAGAATACTTTTTCCATTTTTTTGGAAACACAGTTTCGCTTTTTTGTTTGCTGAAACTACTTTAAATTTTGAAGATAAGCACAAAAAAAAGTCATCGTTTTTTTCAATTACAGCTTCCAATATTTTGAGCTTCATCTGTTTTGAAATTTCATAATCCATAAACAATAATTTTTTTGATTTAGATCGCGCTTGATTTTTGGCTAAAAGATGGCGGTGTCATCTTTAAAATTTGTTGTTGTGCAAATCTTTTCATCACCTCAACAAACTTTTGAGATTCCTCTATCATAGGATAATGTCCACAATCAAAAAGATGATAATTAACATACGGCTTTTTTAATAGATCTTTTGATTCATCAGTTAATTGATAAAACGGAGCAAAACCATCATATATACCCATCCCGAACAATACAGGGACAACATTATCTCTAGAAAATCGAGTACGCATATCATAAGAGTCTTGCAGCATGCTTCCAAAAAATTCGAACACTCTCATAACATCCGGCTGATATTCTGCCCACATCCTCAATATTGCTATTTCATCAGGACGTCGCCAAAATAGTGCTCGTTTATTCAAAAATGAAGATTTAAACACTTTTTCAGGTGAAGCAGGAGGATCCAACTTCTCAATCTGTTGTTGCTCTCTTTCACCTCTTTTTAAGAGGCATTTTCGAGCATCACAAGCATTCGCTTCAAGAAATGTTTGTTGCTGTTCTGGCAAACCCTTCCACTGCGGCGGAGAATTAAACACAAATGCCGCTAAGCAATGCTGTGGAAATCTATAGCGATACTCAAGCGCAATCGCACCGCCAGCAGACTGACCAAACACTGCTATTTTTGGTAACTTCAACTGCTGTCTAGCAGAATCGATTTCATCTGCTATCATAGTCCACGTTAATTTATCTACAGAAGAACTGTGTTTCCCCTTTTCTTCCGCCGATTGTGCCTTACCATGACAAGATAAATCCCAAAAATCTATAAAATAAATAGTATACGTATCTCCCAGCTTTTCGCTAGGCATAACTTCCTCTTTACAAAAAAGTCCAGCCGCTCCGACAAAAAAAAGCGGAATAGATCCATTTCCTTTAACAAAATAAGGATACGATTTCCCCCTTACTGTGACCTTCTGATAGACACTTTTTTGATCTAAAGCATGATTTTTGCCAAACATATTCTCACCTCAACTACATATAATTTTTATAATTTTAATTCATCCAATTTTTTATCTATTTTTTTCACAAGAACTCTTACATACGGTGATTTTATCATACTTTCATGATTTCCTGGAACAGGAATTACATTTAAATCCGAAATATATTTATTCCAATGATTCCAATCATCATTGATTGCCTGATATTCCGGCAAGAGTTCTTCCGCTTTATAAAGTGTAACTCTAATATTTTCGTTAGCCTGCGGCGGCATGTATCCCAGCAGCAGTTTCATGCGCACCCACATAAGCTTCAAATAATTATCCATACTGATCGACGGTGGCAAATCCATAAATTCTTCATATATTCTTTTCTGCATATTTGCCTTAAATAACTTTTCATTTCGAAGTCGCTCTGAAAACAATGCCCATCCGTCAAACATACCCATAAATGCTATTTCTTCACCTAAATCCGTTAATTGATGGCCGACTTCAAACGCTAACGTAGCTCCCATCGAAGCACCAGCCAACAAATAAGGTCCTTTGGGCTGAATACGCCTAATTTCCTGCAGATACGCCGCCGACATTTTTTTAAAATCATTAAACTGCAAATTTTTAGACCCTAAGCTTGGATCTTGGAGACCATATACAGGACGATCTGCTCTTAAATATTTCACTAATTCTGTATAAACTGCGGCAGTTCCTCCTATATGATGAAATAAAAATAACGGCGTTTTACTGTCGCCCTCACGCAAAGGAACACAAATTTCATTATATTTTTTCTGCACGCACTTATTTTGAAGAAGCATGCTAAGCATCTCCACTGTTCTGCATTTCATTAATTCATTGACAGTAATACTGATTTTAAATGCTTTCTCAATAGCAACTATTAATCTTACTGCCAGCAAAGAATGACCACCAAGATTAAAAAAATCATCTTCCCTTGAAACAGAGGCTACGCCTAATATTTTAACAAACAATGCAGCCACAAGCTTTTCTGTGGTATTTTGAAAACATACCAAATTACAACTTTCATTAACGTTTAAAGTTTCTCGTATATCTTCCTCATAGTTATTAAAATAGCCTGGATTTATCCATTTATTGTACCGCGCTTTTAAATCTCCTTTAGCAAGAATTATACGTTTTTGATCAGTTTTAAATATGCTATCAAAATGCTGTAAAGCTTCTCTTTTCGTCAATTCAAGCCGGTGAGGAAGATTTTTAACAGGAAAAGACAGCGGAGCAGCGCTATTCTCCCACGCATCCCAATTTATAACTTTTAAATTTGGTAATGATAAATATTCAGCCAATGCATCTAAAAAAGCATTAGCGGCAATATAAAAAGTCATATTTAATCCACCCAAAAAAGTTGAAATGGATGAAAATAACACAAGGAAATCTAATTGCTCGACATCAAACACTCGCAAAACTTCAATGATCCCAAAATCTTTGCCTAGAAAATGTTCATTGCCCTTTTCAATATCCAGAGATATTAAATTTTGCGCAGCGCCTTTCCCAACATAACCGGCAGCATGAATAATGCCGTTAATCCCTTTAAAGCGTCCAAATAACTCAGCGTGCAAATTTTCCACCGCCGTAAGTTTTGAAATATCTGCTGAAAAAATCACAACATGAGATCCTAATCGTTCAATATCGTTAATTTTTTTGATTTTTTTAAGTACTTGATCATCTTCTGCCGCATTATTACAATAATCTGTCCATTTTTCCCGCGGAATAAATTCTCTTCGAGAAACAAGAATAAAGGTTGAACAATATTTCTTTGCCAAATGTAGAGCTACTTCCAATCCAATTTTCCCTAACCCGCCTGTAATCAAATAAACACCGCCTTCTTTTAAAATAATTTTTGGTGCTTTTTTTTGTATTTCAGCAACAGAAAGCATAGTAAAACTTTCTTCACAACGAAATTCAGAGCGAACAGCAATACATAATTTTTTTGGCTTATTCAAAAATTCTTTTAGCAGAATTTGCGGTAAATGCTCAGAACTATTTTGACGAGCATAATCAACATCTATCAAAGAACAAGATACATATGGGAATTCTTGAGGTATGGTTAAGCAAGGACCTAAAAGCGTTGTTTTTTCCGGAATAACAAGATCATTTTTTAGAACCTTTTTAACATTATTTGTCACAACAAATAGTTTTACTGCATGGGACACATTTTTTAAAAAAGTTTGCGATAGTGCGATTAAAGAATGTAGTCCTTTTAGCTGATGTTTTTTGAAACTATCAATTGTAACATTTTGACCGACCTCTTCTGATAAGCTGCAAAAATGCAAAATACAGTCTATATTGATATTTTCTTTCAGAAGGCAATCAAAAACTTTTCTGAAATGTAAAGATTCTGGAGGATTAATCGAAAATATAAAATCACCGTCTTTTTTAAAATCACTTCCTTCTTTTATCAACACAACTTGTTGATTATGTTTTCTTAATAAATCCGCTATTTTTGAACCAAGCCCGAATTGATCCAAAAAAATAAGCCATGTCTGATGTTCATTGAATATCATTTCTTTATAAGATTCTTCAGAAATATGAATACTGTTCCAGACAGGTGAATATAAATTTACACCTTCGCTTAATGAATGTTCTATCGACAATTCCGAACTTCGACCATCCATCCAAAAACGTTTCTTTTCAAATGGATAAGTCGGCAAAGGCAATCGCTTGTTTTTTTGATCATTTAATGAACGGTTGTTTATGTTTTCTATAGCGTGATTAACCCATAAATATGATATTGCCTCATATAACTGCTGTGCACCATTTTTGCAGCAAGTGTTATGTTCCTTCGCAGCGGGCAGCGTAGACATAGCAAAAATATCAGAAACATTTGTTATATTCTGCTGTCTTAATAAATCACAAAGTACCGCGCCTGCGCCAATCTCCAAAAACAAAACATTATCTTGCTGTAATAATTTTTGAGCAGCCGACGAAAACTTTACAGTACTGCGCAAATGTCTTACCCAATAATTATGATTTGATAATTCTTCTGATGAAATAAAATCACCATTAACTGTCGACACAAACGCACAATTTGAATTTGCATCATGCAGTTTAAACTGAGTTATAAAAGATGAAAACTCCTCTAAAATCGTCTCAACCATAGGAGAATGAAATGCATGAGATACTTTTAGAGGTTTGAAAAACACATCCCCGCCAAATTTATGTAACGCCTGTTTTCTAAAACGCTCAATATTTGCGGTTGGACCCGAAATAGTTACTAGCTCTGGTGTATTAGTCACAGCAATAGATATTTTGCTATCTAACAGCGGCTTTACTTGATCAGCAGACAATCCGACAGCCAGCATAGCGCCGCCGCGCGGAAGTTTGTTAAATAACTTCCCTCTAAAATAAAGAATTGACAGAACATCTTCTAAGGAAAAAATACCGGCGATTTGTGCAGCAGTATATTCTCCTAGACTATGCCCTATAACAAAGGACGGATGAACATTCCACGACAGAAGCAATTGCGTCAAAGCATATTCAATGATAAAAACCGCTATTTGAGTATATTCTGTTTGAGTCAGTAATTTTTGGTTTTCCTGAAAATCTTTTTCTTCTGGAAATAATATAGATTGAAGATCAATATCATGTTTTTCTTTTAATATATCAAAACACAAATCCATACTTTCCTTAAATACCAGTTCTGTTTGATAAAGTTCTTTGCCCATATTAACATAGTGTGTCCCTTGCCCCGAATACATGAACACTATTTTAGGTGGTGTTGATTTTCGATTTTTAGTTAAAGTATTTGTTAATAATTTTTTCTTCTTTAAAATATTTATCATGTCATCATATGAATGACTTACAAAAGCGCTGCGTAGATCAAATTGTTTTCGCCCAACCTGCAAAGTGTAAGCAATATTTCCCAATTGTTCGTTTAAAAGATTTTTATTAGTCTCATTGTTTAAATAATCAGAAAAAGTCTTTTCATATTGCGATAAAGCTTTTTCTGTTTTTGCAGAAAAACAAAAAATATAAGGTTTTATTTTAACTTTCTTCTTGTTCTTTTTGCCCGCATCAGAAATAAACTCTTCTATTAAAACATGCACATTTGTCCCGCCCATTCCTAAAGAATTTACAGAAGCAATTCTTGGAACATTTGCTTGTGATTCCCAATCACGTAAAACAGAATTAACAAAAAAAGGCGAGTTGTTAAAATCTATGTTAGCATTCGGTTTATTAAAATTAATGCTGGCAGGTATCTTTTTATTTTTCATTGCCAACACTGTTTTAATAAATCCGGCAACACCGGCAGCCGCATCTAAATGTCCGATATTTGATTTTACCGATCCGATAGGACAAAACTGCTTTTGATTTGAAAACTTATTAAACGCGCGTGTTAATGCTGCAATCTCTATCGGATCGCCCAATGGCGTGCCAGTTCCATGCGCTTCAAGATATCCTATCCGTTCAGAATTGATTTTTGCTTTTTCAATAGCTTTAATAACGCATTCAGCTTGACCCGATACGCTTGGGGCTGTAAAACAGACCTTATTTGAACCATCATTATTAATAGCCGAGCTAATGATAACAGCATCTATGTGATCTCTATCCTGTACAGCATCATCAAGCCGCTTTAAAACAACAACACCTGCACCATTACCTAACACAATACCGTCAGCTTCATTATCAAAAGGACGACAATGCGCGTTTTTCGAAAAAACCGAACCTTCTTTCCATAAATAACCGGATACTTGCGGACAATAAATTGATACGCCGCCGGCTAATGCCATATCACATTCGCCCGCTATAAGCGCTTGACTAGCCATAGCAATTGCAACTAAGGAAGTTGAACAGGCTGTTTGTATGCCGACTACAGGTCCTGTCAAATTTAAATGATAAGCGACTCTCGATGCTAGAAAATCACAGCTTGTGACAATTGCAGTCTGATATTCGTCCTCTGCCTTTAAGAACGTTTCATTTTTCAGCAAAATATTTTGCAGATAAGAAGATTGACCAGCGCCGGCAAAAATCCCGATTTTATCTTTACCGCAAAAACAGCCATAACCAGCATTTTCTAAAGCTTCCCATGATATTTCTAAAAAAATTCTTTGCTGAGGATCCATAATGCCAGCTTCATAAGGGCTAAAACCAAAAAAACCAGCATCAAATTTATCAACATTATTCAAAATACCGCGCGCTCTAATATAATTCGAATTATTTAATAATTCATTCGGAACGGAAGCATTTATCAATTCTTCTTTTGTAAAATGCGCAATAGTTTCCTTTGATAAAACCAAATTTTGCCAATACT
Organism: uncultured Gammaproteobacteria bacterium; assembly: GCA_965372775.1. GTDB lineage: Bacteria > Pseudomonadota > Gammaproteobacteria > UBA12402 > UBA12402 > CBDVDN01. The sequence continues at coordinate 2,198 of CBDVDN010000023.1, read as the reverse complement.
GATCTATACTGGATGCACCAGGAAAACGTCCAGCCAAACCTATTACTGCAATTTTATTTTTATCATTGTTTAAAAAATGTTTTATCTGCCTACCCTCCCCGCATCAATGCGTTTATGAATATAATTTATAAAATCATTAACAGTAGGATATGTAAAAATATCTACAATAGACAATTTACAATCCAAACGTTCGTTCAATATGTTAATGGCTTTTAAAGCCAATAATGAATGTGCACCCAAATCAAACAAATTTTTATCTGCATCTATTTTCTCAATATTTAAAAGTTTTTGCCAAATATCTATTACAATATCACGGATTTTTGAACCATCTCGAGTACAATTAATATTTTTTTGACTATTCGGACAAGGAAGACTATTAAAATCAACTTTGCCATTGCTGGTCAATGGAATTTCTTCAAGAACCATATAAAATGACGGCAGCATATGCTGTGGCAATTTTTCTTTCAAATCCTCTCTTAGTCTTCCCTCATCATAACGGCACTTATCTTTTTCATTTAAAACCAAATACGCGCATAAATACGGATCTGAATATTGATCTTTCCTTAAATCAACGACCGCTCTTTTAACGCAAGGATATGCTGATAAAACCATTTCAATTTCTCCTAATTCTATCCTGTATCCTCTTAATTTTATCTGCCTATCCAAACGTCCAAAAAATTCCAACTGCCCATCCGGCAGCCATCTTACCAAATCTCCAGTTTTATATATATATTGAAAATCTTTAGCAAATGGATTTTTTGCGAATTTTTCTTTTGTTAATTGGGACAAATTAAGATATCCACGGGCAGTACCTTCTCCCGCTATACATAATTCTCCTGCAACGCCAATAGGCAGCAAATTAAGATTATCATCTAAAACATAAACCTTAACATTTGGCATAGGTTTGCCGATAGCGATAACCGGCATTGTCGTATTACATATCGAAAAAACAGAACAAACTGAAGTTTCAGTAAGTCCATAAGCATTAATAAAATATCTGTTATTGCTCCATTTATCGAGTGTGCTTCTTAAACACGGCTCGCCGCCAGAAACTAATGTTTTTAAATTAGGGAGTTCTGAAACAGGCATTGTTTGTAAAACAGCATGCGGCAGCAAAGCAACGCTAATCTCACGATCCTGTAAAAATTCCACCAGCCGGTCACCAATACATTCTTTATTATTTGATATAATATGTAACTGCGCCCCGCTTAATAAAGCCATACTCCACTCAGCAGCGAACACATCAAAACAAGGCGTAGCAAAACATAAAACCTTGCTTTGTAAAGTCACGTTAAATTTTTCAATATGACCCAAAGCCATATTGACCATAGAATGATGCTCTAACAGAACACCTTTTGGCTGCCCTGTGGAACCAGATGTGTAAATAATATAAGCTAAGCTTTTGGGCGTAGAATATCGTGCCGTAAATTGTGCAGCAAATGTTTCTGATGCTTCCAAACTATCGATACACACCAGTTCTATTTCTCTTGACACATCCTGCAAACATTCTTTAAGATTTTTTTTCAATTCTGCTCGTGTTAAAACTGCCGAAACATTAGCATCCGTCAGCATATATCCAATACGTTTATGCGGATTTCTAATATCCATCGGCAAACATGCTGCGCCTGCTTTCAATATGCTTAATATTGCGATAATCATTTCAATTCCACAATCAAAAAAAGCAGCAGCAATATCGCCTTGCTTTAATCCACCTTGACTTAAACCCGCAGCAAGCAAATCAGATTTTCTTTTAAGCTCTTGATAGGTCAAACATGAATTTTTATCAATTAGAGCGATACGGTTAGGAGTTTTAACAGCCTGTGCATCAAATAATTGATGGATCGTATTATCTAATGGATATGAAGTCTGTGTTTGATTCCAATCAACAAGCAATTGATTTTGTTCGGTATATGTCAACAGAGAAAACCATTTAATGCTTTTCTTCGGATTTTCAATAATATCATTTAATAAAACATTTAGATGATTCGGTAATTGATGGAAAAAATATTGATTGCCATATTCATTCATTAAAGACGGATCAATCTCAATTATAATTTCTAATTGATCCGCTAAAATTGCGGCTTTAATTAAACTGTTCGTTTTTTTAAAAAATTGTTCATACTCATCAGATCCGCAAAAATGTATTGATAAAATAGAAGCCAAAGTCTGGATTGAAGGATAACGAAAAGATATATCTT
>CBDVDN010000022.1:0-9591 GCA_965372775.1 uncultured Gammaproteobacteria bacterium | reverse complement strand
AAATCACCTGAAGAAATTATTAAAATTATCAATCAATCGGGTTATGGTGCAAAACTTATTCAAGACGACACCTTAGCTGTAACTCATAGAAAAGAAGCTGAACAATTTCAAAAAAAACTTACAAAAGCAATTACTGCTGGTGTATTCGGCATTTTGCTTATTCTATTCATGCAAATAAAATTCATTCCGCCGATCTCTGTTCAAACTGGGCAATTGATCTGGTTTTGCTTAGGCTTTTTTACGTTCATTGTCATGCTTATTACCGGCGGTCATATCTATCGAAATGCCATAAAAAACTTATTCAAACTGCATGTCACGATGGACACGCTCGTTGCAATTGGTACTGGAGCTGCTTGGGTTTATTCAATGATCATTGTGTTATGGCCGACTATTGTTCCGGCACATTCACAGCATGTATTCTTTGAAGCAGCAATCATAATAATTGCTTTCATTGACTTAGGCGCTGCACTGGAAATGCGCGCACGCGGCAAAACGTCAAAAGCTATCGAACGATTAATCGGACTACAGGCAAAAACCGCGTCTGTTATTCTCGATAATAAAGAAATAGAAATTCCAATCGAATCAATTCAAATTGGCGATATTATCAAAGTACGCCCGGGAGAAAAAATTCCGATAGATGGTGAAATTATCGAAGGACACTCGACAATTGATGAATCCATGCTAACTGGCGAACCCATACCGATTTTAAAAAAAATCCATGATAAAGTCATTGGCAGCACAATAAACAAAACCGGCAGTTTTTTATTTAAAGCCACTCACATTGGCAAAGATACTGTACTCGCTCAAATCATAAAACTCGTTCAAAATGCGCAAACAACCAAACCACCTATTGCAAAATTAGTTGATAGAGTTTCTTCTATTTTTGTCCCATCTGTCATCATTATTTCGATTATTACTGCTCTGGGATGGTTTTTTACCGGACAGTCGGCTGGCTTTATTTTCATCACCTCTATGACCGTTTTGGTCATTGCCTGCCCCTGCGCACTTGGACTTGCTACACCAATATCTATCATTATCGGCATGGGTAAAGCGGCAGAATACGGCATACTTATTCGCAATGGTGAAGCACTGCAGCGTGCAAGCAAGTTAACGACAATTGTTCTCGATAAAACCGGCACAATTACAAAAGGTCAACCGGAAGTCTCCGCACTGTTCCCAATAAAAGGCATACCTGAAAATACCTTGCTGCAATATGCGCTAAGTCTTGAAAATGACTCGGAACATCCTTTAGCTGAAGCTATTATTCAAGCGGCAAAAGCTAAAAATATCGAGCCTTTAGCCATTAAAAACTTTCAAGCTATTGCAGGTCAAGGTATTAGCGCAACACTTCGCGAAAAAACCATTTTACTCGGAAATCAAAAACTAATGGCTGCAAATAATATCGCGTTAAATACAATCGAAAAAAAATCAGATGAACTCGAAGATCTTGGGCATACCGTCATTTTCTTAGCTATCAATCAAAAATTAAGCGGCATAATCAGCATAACAGATACAATTAAAACCGATTCAAAAGCAGCCATTCAGCGCTTAAAAAATCGCGGATTAAAAGTGGTGATGTTAACTGGAGACAATCAAACTGCAGCCAATAAAATTGCAAAACAAGTCGGCATTGAACACGTTATTGCAAACGTTATGCCGCAAGACAAAGCACAACAAATTAAAAATCTGCAAGAAAAAAATGAAATTATCGGCATGGTAGGCGACGGCATTAATGATGCGCCGGCTTTAGCACAGGCAGATGTTGGATTTGCTATCGGCACTGGAACAGATATCGCAATAGAAAGCGCCGATATTACGCTCATAAGAAGCACAATACACAGCGCTGCAGATGCTATTTCCATTTCTACCGCGGTCATGCGCAACATTAAACAAAACCTATTCGGCGCATTTATTTATAACAGCCTCGGCATTCCGATCGCTGCTGGCATCCTATATCCTTTTATAGGGCTGCTCCTAAATCCTATGATAGCCGGCGCAGCCATGGCGCTCTCTTCCGTAACAGTTGTCAGCAACGCGAACAGATTAAGGTTTTTTAAGGTTTAAGGAACGTATATGTTCCTAATATTCTTCAGAAAACATCGAGCCTGGTAGATCGAAAATCCTTAATCTCTAGGCTGGCGCAATCCAAATATTTTGAAAAAAGCCAAAAATTCAAGGGATTGATTTATCAACACGTTATATTTTTCATATTTTTGGGTTGAACCAAAATATTCGGATTACAGCAATCTCTTCAATACCACATACCCCGCCACCTTGTGACGAGGTAGTTTACTGTCTTTGACTAGAGCGAATAAGTGACGCCCAAAAATGGTCCGCTGAAAGATAAGTCTTGTGGCTTAAGTATGTCATCGTTTGATGGCTCACTAGCGAGTGTTACTTCCTCAATAACATTGAAGTAATGTATAATTCTCCAGCCTATATTAACAATTACAGAAGAACTATTAGCGAAATGATGCGCATAATTAACACCGAGATGCGCATCCACTTCAGGCACAACATGAGCTCTTGATTTATTTTTGATCGAATAATCTCTTATGTGCTTCCAGCTGCTCCCATTCCAAAGGTCTATGCTCTGTGAGAATTTGGAATCTATCGATCCACCTAAAAGCGATCCGCCCATGCGGGCAATAATTCCAAATCCGTGTGTCAAATCATAATTTCCATCAAACGTTAAACGAGGACCAATACCGGAAAAATTACTGGTGGTCTTATAATTATCAGTATAATATTCACTCCTATCAAAAAATCGTGTTGTAATTAGCCCCACAATATCGGAATAAATACAAGCATATCGAAGTCCCGCTGCTGCATGTAGTACCAATCTACGATCAACATTGATTCTGTGCCTAAACATAAGATCAACAGCATCATAATCGAAATCCGCTTTTCCTGTGATATGGATATGCAAAGGTTCAGGCATACCCGGTGATTCTCTTTTTGTTATAAAATTTGAATCATTTATATTCAGATGCGTATATTGAAGTGCAATATCATTATTCGTGTTGGCAATATGATAAGCAGCACCAAGGCTAACACCAAAATGATGATCTGGATCATCAATGCCCGCATTTGTATAATATGTACTACCTGTCAACGCATCATAGATAAGAATGTTAGAATACTTCAACCCATTGCTTGTGGTCGGTTGAAAGTATAATAATTCAGCATTAAAAGACCAAGCAGAAGCTTGAATTGGCACAGGGACTGCTGCTACTTTCGGCATCGGAGCAACAGCCGCCATTAAATTAGCAAAAAACCCTATGCTAATGCTAAATACCGCAGCACCTAAAATAATTTTCTTCATAATAAACTCTCCTTATTAACAATATTAACAATTAAAATCAATTCTGAAAAAATTGATCTCTATCCTTGATTAACTCGCGGGAAAAATAAAAAAATAACTTATGCTCTCGTCGATACAACTTTCCAAGTCCCATCAGGCTGCCTACAAGCCGTACCGTAAGTTTGCTGTTTTTTACCAGCAATCGTAGCAGTTGTAACATATTCCCGACAATATCCCCTGCTGGTTTTTTTATATCCGCGCGTTTTTACAGTATAGCTTTTCCTAGTTCTAGGATTGCTCCAGCTAACATCTCTATTTGTTGCAACAGCTCTTTGAGCAATCATCCGATCTTGCTGATCCATACTTCTTCCAATACTGCCGCCGATTAAGCCACCAACAATTGCTCCGCCAGCAATAGCTAATGATTGACCGGAACCGCTACCGAACTGACTGCCTAATAACGCACCAGCTGCACCGCCTGTTACGACACCAACATCTTGTTTCGACATACCTGCACAACCAGCCAAACCTAAAGCGGTCAACACAACCAGCATGCCTGCAAAAAATCTTTTCATGTAATAACCTCCAATAACAAAAAGCGAATTCAGAATAATACCTCACCCTATATTTTTTTGCATGTGATTTCGTAAAATTAATTTGACCCGCTCTAATCCACCGACTAATATTGTCCAAATTAACGTATACCTCAAACATTCATTATGGAGAAAACAAATGGCAAAGATATTTTATTTAAGTGAAATTGTGAAATTTGCAATCGAAAAAGAACAAGAAAGCTTTGATTTTTATAAAGCACTTGCGGAAAAAGAAGAAAACGCAGAAATTAAAAGCGTTTTTGAAACATTAAAGCTGGAAGAACAACAGCACGAAGCTTTTTACAAAGGAATGCTGAACACGGTTACTGAAGAACAAACGCCTCGCGTTCATGAAGATGAAGAATATGCCGTTTATATGCAAACATTGATTGACGCAAGCCGACAACAATCACCGCGAACCGCCGCAGAATTTTCCGATACCAAAGTTGCTATTGACTACGCAATCGGTAGAGAAAAAGATTCTATTATTTTCTATGCCGGTCTTAAAAATCTGATTTTGGAAAAAGATCAAACAATAGTTGACACCATTATTCGAGAAGAAGCCAAACATGCTGCTAAACTTATTAAGTTAAAAGAACAGCTATAATACATCAATGATCATAGAACGTCCTTACACATTAAAAGAAGAAATTCTAAATGCCTTAACGCACGGTGTCGGCGTAGGATTTGGCATTGCAGCACTGGTTATACTCATAACCGCTTCGGCAAAGCAATACAATGAGTGGAAAATCGTAAGCAGCGCCTTGTTCGGCTCCACCATCATCTTGTTATATCTAGCTTCGACGCTGCATCACAGTTTTTCATGGTCGCCGCTAAAGCGATTTTTTAAAACATTAGATCATTCTGCCATTTTTTTATTAATAGCCGGCACTTATACGCCTATTTGTTTAGTCACACTACGCGGCGACTGGGGATGGACATTATTCGGCATGACTTGGGGGTTAGCGCTTGCCGGTATTATTTTTAAAATCTTTTTTATCTATCGATTTCAAGTTATTTCACTAATTATCTATATCCTAATGGGTTGGCTCGCAATCATTGTTATTGATCCAATCGTACATCATTTACCACTCGGCGGATTAATTTGGCTCGCACTCGGTGGATTATGCTACACCTTAGGAACTATTTTCTATTCATTGGACAACAAGCATTATATGCACTGCATCTGGCATCTATTTGTTCTAGCCGGCACAATATGTCATTTTTTCACTATTCTCTATTATGTAATTCCGTATTAAATCTAATATTTCTCTTGCAATTTATACTGATTATTCTAATATTTCCTTTTAATTAACGATAAGCCATTCATTTTGTATGAAATTTAAACTTACTTTAACATTATTGCTCTGTTTATACCTACCCAACACTTTTGCAGCATCTTTTCACGTGCATAAACCTAAGAAAAAATCAACGCCTGCCGTAAAAGTGGTCACAGAACAAAAAACACAAAAAAACAGCACATCACCAGCAAAAACTCCCGAACTGATCACTAAAATAATTCGCTTAAAAGACCGATTCGCAAAAATGACTCAAAACTTCGACAACCCTCGACCCAAAAAATACTGGCTTAATCATCTGAGCGCAAGCGGATTAATCAATGTTGAAGCTTATAATTACCAAAACGATAATTTCAAAGGCAAACATAAAAGCCGCATTGCGCTTGCAACGGCTAAGTTAAATTTAGACGCCAAACTAAATGATTGGGTAAGCGGGCATGTGGGACTATTCTATTCAACGACAAAAAATCGATATTACCCCATCGCAACAACAAAAAGCGGTATTGAACTTGATGAAGTTTATGCAACGATCGCCAATTTTAAAAACAATCCTTTTTACTTCAGAGCCGGAAAACAATATTTACCCTTTGGTCGATATCACCATTATCCAATTATTGAACCACTCACACAAACACTATCCGAAATGCGCGCAACAGCACTTCAACTGGGATTTGTCGGCACAAACGGATTTTATGGTGCTGCATATACCTTAAACGGATCAACAAAATATTTTCATTCTCGTCATAAAACAATGAATAATTACGGTATTACATTAGGGTATGACAACAAACATAATGCAACATGGTATGATATAGGTATTGATTATCTCAATAACATGGCTGATGTCGGGGCAATAGAAGCAAATCTTCCCAATAGTGATAAATATGTAAAACGCGTCGGCGGCTTAGGTGGATATGCTGATATCATAACTGGACCATTTGATTTTAACATACGCTATGTAACGGCTCTAACGAAATTTGCGCCTCAAGATTTCCGCTTTCAAAAACATATTAACGACACCAAAGGCGCAAAACCAAGCTCCTCAATGATTGTTGCTGGATATACTTTTAAAACACGCGGCAAATACAACAGTAAAATAAACATCGGCTATCAATGGAGCGATGAAGCCTATAATATCAACCCTATTCCGCAAGCTTTACGACTTCCGAAAGCGCGCTTAAGTGTCGAATACGGTATTGAACTCATAAAAAACACCATACTGGCTTTTGAATACGACCGCGATCACGATTATTCTAGCAGTAATGGCGGAACACATAGATATAACGATAGATTAACAGTAAGATTTACGGTTTTGGTTCCCTAGTGGTTTTCATATGACTGATAATTTTGTCACGATTCACAAATTACACTTTGCACATAAAGATCATGTTGTCTTTCACAATCTCAATATTGATATTCCGCGCGGAAAAATCACGGCAATTATGGGCCCGAGCGGAACCGGCAAAACAACATTACTCAGACTAATCGGCGGGCAATTATATCCATCAACCGGCACCGTTATGGTCGACAATGAAAATATTCATAAATTATCGCGTCGTGATTTGTATAAAACCCGACGCAAACTCGGCATGTTGTTTCAAAGCGGTGCTTTGTTCACGAATTTATCCGTATTCGATAATGTTGCTTTCCCCATTCGTGAACACACTAATCTCAATGAATCGATGATACGAAATCTGGTCTTAATGAAACTAGAAGCAGTCGGCCTTAGAGGGGCTAGAACTCTCATGCCCAGCCAGCTGTCCGGCGGCATGGCGCGCCGCGTTGCACTAGCCCGCACGCTTGCGCTCGACCCGCAAATGCTCATGTACGACGAACCTTTCACTGGACAAGACCCAATTTCTATGGGCGTTTTGGTTAAGTTAATCAAACTATTAAATGATGCATTAGGTGTAACCAGCGTAATCGTTTCGCATGATGTCCCAGAAACATTAAGCATAGCGGATAAAGTTTATTTAATTGCTGACAGTAACGTTATCGGACAAGGATCACCAAACGAGTTAAAATCCTCTTCTTTAAATAAAGTAAAACAATTTTTAGAAGGCTTACCAGACGGTCCAGTTCCTTTTCATTATCCTTGTGTTGATTTTTCAAAAGATCTATTTGCGGAAACATCATCATGATTTCGCGGATTATATCTTTAGGCAAACTAGGTGTTGATTTCTGCGAAACCTGCGGGCGATCAGGCTGTCTTTTAGTCCGATCAATTATCAGAAAACCAGATATCAAACACGGTTTTCCAGCACTCACACAGCAAATTTTTAACACCGGCATTTTATCATTACTCATTATTGTCGTCTCTGCGATTTTTGTCGGAATGGTTTTGGGCTTACAAGGTTACAACACATTAGAGAAATTTGGCACAACATCTGCTTTAGGGCAATTGCTTGCTCTCAGTATCACACGCGAACTAGGTCCAGTAGTCGCAGCGCTTTTATTTGCTGGTCGTGCAGGATCAGCGCTCACGGCTGAAATTGGACTCATGAAAGCAACCGATCAATTATCAAGCATGGAGATGATGGCGGTAGATCCGCTGCATCGCGTTATTTCTCCTCGTTTTTGGGGCGGCATCATATCCATGCCGATACTCGCTACTATATTTAGCGCTGTTGCAATTTACGGCGGATACTTAGTCGGTGTAAAATGGCTCGGTGTCGATCAGGGCGCTTTCTGGTCGGGTATGCAAAGCACTGTTGTATTTCGAACGGATATTGTAAACGGGTTTATAAAAAGTATTGTTTTTGGGGGCGTCATTTCTTGGATCGCGGTATTTCAAGGTTATGATTGTATTCCAACAGCCGAGGGCATTTCACGTGCGACAACCCGCACAGTCGTTTATTCCTCTCTCGCTGTTTTAAGTTTAGATTTTGTATTAACCGCCATCATGTTAGGAGGTTGGTAATGATTCGGCAACGCGGACTTGAATTTATTGTTGGTATATTCATCATCTTAGGTGTTATAGCTTTTGTCATTTTAGCTTTTAAAGTCAGTGGGTTGAGTAATACATTGACAGGGACAGGCACTTACACGGTCACTGCCGCATTTGACAACATTGGAGATTTAAAAGTTCGAGCGCCAGTCACCATTGCCGGCGTTAACATTGGCCGCGTAACTAATATTAAACTTGATCCAAAAACCTACAAAGCCGTTGTAAAGTTAAAAATTAGTGAGGCTGAAAAGCATGTTCCGACAGATTCAACAGCTAATATATTTACTGCTGGATTATTAGGCGCTAATTATATTAGCATTACACCTGGATTTGCTGACACTTTTCTAAAAGACGGCGGAACAATAGAAGACACGAACCAAGCTTTGATCTTGCAAAACTTGATTGGACAGATTATGTTTAGTTTAAAACAGAAAAAGTAAATTCTACGTAGGGGCGGGGGGACCCCCTTGCGGTCGCCCAAAATGGTAGGGGCGAACCCTTGCGGTCGCCCAAATTGTAGAGGCGGACCCCTTACGGTCGCCCACCCAAATGGGCAACCGCAAGGGCTGCCACTACAACGATATTTACGAATCTGCGAACTACCGTAGTAAAAAATTAAACATTGTTAAGCGCAGATCAACAAAAAATTTAAATCATCCACAAGAGGACAACAAAATGAACCTGAAGACTTTATTGATATTACCTTTCTGTTTCATGGTTGGAACGGCTATTGCTGCTAATGTGCCAAACCCCATGATTATGATGAATTCCATCTCAAATAAAATGCTCTCTTCATTACGAAAAAACCGTCCAGCATTAAAACGCAACCCAAATTTCATCTTCAAACTTGTCAATAAAATCTTGATTCCGCGCGCTGATTTAACAGGCATGTCCCGTGCTGTACTTGGACGCAATGCATGGCGAGGCGCTTCTCCTGCACAACGAACAGCATTCACACAAGAATTCAAACACATCATTATCAAAACTTACGCGTCGGCTTTTCATGCTTACACCGACGAAACTATAAAATTTTATCCCATTCGCGGAGGCTATCAGGGACGTAAGCGTGTACAAGTTTACAGCAAGATCATTCGTAAAGACGGACCAGCCATACCGGTTAACTATCGCTTAGCTTTATTTGGCAACAAATGGAAAGTCTATGACTTAAATGTTGAAGGTGTAAGCCTTCTGCAAAGTTTCCACTCTCAATTCGCCGCCGAAATATCGCAAGGCAAAACTGTTACACAGATCACGCAGCGATTAAAGCAAAACCGACGGAAAAAATAATGGCTGAATCAACATTAACGATAACAGATCATCACATCATAACTGTTGAAGGTGATTTAACCTTCGAAACAGTTATGATGCTATGGAAAAAAAGCCAATCACTCTTTCACAAAATACAAGCAAAAATCAGCAATAGTGATTTCATCGTAATTTTACTTTGTT
>CBDVDN010000021.1:0-9752 GCA_965372775.1 uncultured Gammaproteobacteria bacterium | reverse complement strand
AAATTTGGTTGATGGGGTAAAATCTGATAGTTTTAATAATCAAGAAAATAATTTTTTAGATGCTATGTATGGCATTTTTCCGATCTTGGCGCTGCTTGCAATTTTTATGTGGTTTGCATCGCATGGATTAACGACATTAACGACAGGACAATTTTTAGCATTTAATGCGGCATTTATTAATTTTCAAATGGCGATGATTCAGATTGGTTTAATTTTGCCGGTTATGGCGCGAATATTGCCTTTATATAAGCGGTCAATGCCTTTGCTGCAGGCTTTACCGGAATTAACGAGTGAGCGGCATTTGCCGGGAAAGTTGAGCGGCAAAATAAAAGTCGACCGTGTGAATTTTCGTTATAATGAAGATTCGCCGCTTGTTATAAAAGATGTGTCACTGCGGGTAGAGTCTGAAGAATTTGTTGCGATTGTAGGCGAGTCCGGTAGCGGAAAATCGACTTTGTTTCGTTTATTATTGGGATTTGAACAGCCGGAAGCAGGCAGCGTTTATTATGATAATCTAAATTTAGATACGCTTAATTTACAGGAAGTACGGCGGCAAATTGGCGTAGTATTACAGAATAGTAAATTAATGGCGGGTACGGTTTATGATAATATTTCCGGCACATCAAATATTACACAAGAAGAAGCTTATGAAATTGCTGAATTGTCGGGTTTGAAAGAAGATATCGAACAAATGCCGATGAAAATGCATACGTATATCGGTGTAGACGGAAGTTCTTTGTCTGGTGGACAAAGACAGCGTTTGATTATTGCAAGAGCTTTAGCTAAAAAGCCGAAAATTTTATTGTTTGATGAGGCGACCAGTGCGCTGGATAATAAAACGCAGGCAATTGTAAGTAAGACGCTGGAAGATTTAAACGTCACGAGAATAGTGATTGCGCATCGTTTAAGTACTATCATTAATGCGGATCGAATTTATGTTTTGCGTGATGGAGCGATCATACAGGAAGGAACTTATAAGCAGCTCATGCAGCAGGAAGGCTTTTTTAAAGTGCTTGCCGAACGGCAGTTGGCGTGAATTTCAACTGTCATTTTCGCTCCACCTTGTCATCCTCGCGAATGCGAGGATCCATATTGTATGAACCCGCTATTTACTATTTATCCTAAGGACTCTGGAATATGGATCTTCGCGTTCGTGAGAATGACAAAGAATGGGTCGGGAATGTTGTTGGGCTGCGCTTAATATGATTTTTTGTGGATTTTTTACAAATCAAAATAGATTGTGGTTTAGATGATTTTTTTTTGGCGATGGGGGGGGGCGTTTAGCACACCCTATTGGACTCTGCGCAGACGTTATTTTTGTGTTTGCAAATCTATCATTTTCTGCTATTGTTTTTATTTCTGTTGTTTTAATTTATTAAGGAGATAAATCATGGAAAATATTATGCAAAAGGTTATTGTAAAGGCTTTAAAAGATCCGTCTTTTAAAGAAAGATTAATCGCAGATCCTGCTGCGGTTTTGAAAGAAGAAGGTGTTGATTTGCCTGCCAATGCAAAAATCAATATTATTCAGGCGAAAGAAAATGAAGTTAATATTGTGATTCCATTCATGCCGGAAGGTCAGGATGTTTCATCTTTGAATGATGAGGATTTGGCTAAGATGGCAGGAGGAACCTGTATAGAGTTAACGAAAGTTAAGTATTGGTGGGGATAACATTTATTCCACAAAAACATAATCCGCCCCTTCTTGCCAAGCCCTTTTAGTTAACGGATTACTTGTGCAAGAAGGGGCGTGATCGTAATCAATAAAACGATAAAGCAAAAGTTCGTCTCGTCCTGTTGGAATGCCGAGCCTTTTTGTTTGAATGATTTTTTTCGGGCGATATCCGTTTTTTTTATATAAAAATATTTTTTGTCGAATTACTATTTATTCTAAGAACTCTGGAATATGGATCTTCGCGTTCGTGAGAATGACAAAGAATGGGTCGGGAATGTTGTTGGGCTGCGCTTAATATGATTTTTTGTGGATTTTTTACAAATCAAAATAGATTGTGGTTTAGATGATTTTTTTTTGGCGATGGGGGGGGGCGTTTAGCACACCCTATTGGACTCTGCGCAGACGTTATTTTTGTGTTTGCAAATCTATCATTTTCTGCTATTGTTTTTATTTCTGTTGTTTTAATTTATTAAGGAGATAAATCATGGAAAATATTATGCAAAAGGTTATTGTAAAGGCTTTAAAAGATCCGTCTTTTAAAGAAAGATTAATCGCAGATCCTGCTGCGGTTTTGAAGGAAGAGGGTATTAAACTACGTTCGGATGTGAAAATCAATGTTATTCAGGCTAAAAAAGATGAAGTTAATATTGTGATTCCAGCTTTGCCGGAAGGTCAAGATCCAGAATCTTTGAGTGATGAGGATTTGGCTAAGATGGCGGGTGGTATGTTGTGTTCATGGTTGTGTATGGCACAATAAATTAATATGTGTCAGGCTGCGTTTTGTGCAGCCTGACACATATTTCATTCCACAAAAACATAATCTACCCCTTCTTGCCAAGCTTTTTTGGTTAACGGATTGTTTGTGCAAGAAGGGACGTGATCATAATCAATAAAACGATAAAGCAAATGTTCGTCTCGTCCTGTTTGAATGCCGAGCCTTTTTGTTTGAATGATTTTTTTCGGGCGATATCCGTTTTTTTCGATATAAAAATATTTTTTGTCGAATTGTTTTTGATCCCAGTCTTTTACTTTTAATCCGAGCGCTTTGCAGAGCAGTGTTTGTCCTGAACAAAGTTTTTCTTGCGCGCGGATTTTATTTGAATTTTTTATTGGATTTAATTCCTGCATTTTAGCAATCATATTCGGCGGCGTGTTTTTATCGATGAATGGTGTGGCTGATTTAATTAAAACCGCATTGCCTTTTCCTTTGCAGCTTATATTTAATGAGTCGTCGCCGCGCGCATAGTACATATAAATTGTTCCAGCGGGCATGAATAATGCCTTTCTTTTTTCTGTATAACCGAGTGAGGCATGGCTGGCTTTGTCGTTTAGGTAATAAGCTTCTGTTTCGATGATCATTGCAGAGAACCAGATGTCGTCGTGTTTAACACGCAGTATTTTTCCAAGAAGTGATTTTGCAACGATCATCGCATCGCGATTGAAGAAATTGTTTGTGATTGTGGTTGTCATTTTATATAGTGCATTAGCCGATTAACGTCTGTTTTGTTTAATGCTTGCCATTCTACTGGCTTTAAATCGCGTGGTAATCTTATGTGTGCGAATCGAATGCGGATTAAGCGATTGACTCTTACGCCTTGAGATTCTAGTAGGCGGCGCACTTCTCGATTTCGTCCTTCTTTTAATGTAATTTGATACCATTGATTGAAGCCGGTACCACCGGTTGGTTGAATGTCAACACATCGAGCAGGACCGTCTTCTAATATGACGCCGGATTTTAATTTTTCTAGTGCATGTTCGTCGATTTCTCCTAATGCTCTGACTGCATATTCGCGTTCAATTTCAGAAGAGGGGTGCATTAAAGCGTTGGCAAGTTCGCCGTTATTTGTAAATAAGAGTAAGCCGGAAGTGCTGATATCTAGTCGTCCTACAGCAATCCATCTTCCGTTCGGTAAAGGCGGCAGATTGTCAAATACTGTTTTACGTCCTTCCGGATCAGACCGTGTGCAAATTTCGCCAAGTGGTTTGTTGTAGAGTATGACAAGCGTTTTTGTATGATTTGATGTGTTTAGCTTAATCGGCTGATCATCAATACAGATTTTTGATGAAGCATCTGCACGATCGCCTAATTTAGCCGTTTTTCCATTGACTGTAACACGTCCATCGGCAATCCATGTTTCTATTTCACGCCGAGAGCCTAAACCCGCATTGGCGAGTATTTTCTGTAATTTTTCAGTTTTCATGATGAAGGGGATTATATCGTATTGGTTGATGTTTGTCCGATTATTTTTTGTTGTAGGGGCTGTTGAAATTTGAGGTATAGATCTATGAAAGATTTTGTCTGCTCAGGACATGAAGATCCGCGATGGTTACCGCAGAATGGCTCGATGCAGCTTGTTCATTTTGTTGGCATTTTATACTGCAATATGATATATCATAATATTATATCGTTCAATTACCAAATAGTTTCATTTCATGACAACAATTAATCTCAACGATCAACAACAACGTAATCAAGCATTGAATCCAGCGCAATCTTTTATTGTGCAGGCGCCCGCCGGATCTGGTAAAACAGAATTGTTAACGCAGCGATTTTTACAGTTATTGAGTTATGTTGAGACTGTGCCTGAAGAGATTTTAGCTATTACTTTTACGCGAAAGGCAGCTGCTGAAATGCGGTTGCGTATCATTGATGTGCTAAAAATGGCGAATTCGCAGCCAGAACCAAAAGATGCACATCTTAAAAAAACTTGGAATCTTGCAAAACAAGTATTAAGCCGCAATAAATTAGAAAATTGGAACTTATTGGAAAATTCGAACAGGCTGCGTGTTCAAACAATCGATTCTCTTTGTTCGAGTTTAACTGCACAAATGCCGTTCTTGTCTCGTTTCGGGGCGCAGCCGAAAATAATAGAAGATGCAGAGGCGTTTTATCGACAGGCAGTGCGAGAAGTTTTGCTGCAAATTAATGATGATGTATCGTGGTCTCGAGATATTTATCAGCTGTTATCACATTTGGATAATCGGTTTGACCGTGCGGAAAAATTGTTAGTAGAAATGCTAGAAAAACGTGATCAATGGCTGCCGCACATTACGACCAAGATGACCTATAATGATTTTCGGGAAATATTAGAATTTGGGTTAAAAAATATTACAAAAGATTGTTTGGAAAATTGTTATAAAACAGTTCCTAAAACGCTTGCTGAAGAATTGATTTTTCTTGCGCGGTTTGCATCTGCGCAGCTTAAAATAGAAAACAAAAATTCACCGATAACAGCTTGCGAGACGTTAAAACAATTACCTGGACTTAAAGAGAAATCTCAATGGTTAGGGTTTTGTGAGCTATTACTTAAAAAAGATAAGGCATGGCGAAAAGAAGTAGATAAAAAAATTGGATTTCCGTCAAGCAGTTCTACGAAAAATAAAGCCTCTGCTGAAATTTTGAAAGCTATGAAAGTCCGCATGCAGGTGTTATTGGAAAGTTTGCAAAGGCATGAAGATTTTCGTGCGGCTTTAGCAGCATTGCGAGATGCACCGCCGATTTGTTATGAAGAAAAACAATGGAATATTTTGCTTTCGCTTGTAAAGCTTTTGCCAATTACTGCAGCACAATTAAAGCTGGTTTTTAGGGAGGCTGGTCAAGTTGATTTTTCTGAAGTGTCACAAGCAGCTTTGTTTGCTTTGGGTTCGTCGGAATTGCCTTCTGATTTAACTTTAAGCTTAGATTATAAGATACGACATATTCTTGTTGATGAGTTTCAAGATACCTCTAATCATCAGTTTCATTTATTGGAAAAATTAACGTCTGGATGGAGGGGAGAGGATGGACGAACGTTATTTGTCGTAGGGGATCCCATGCAGTCGATTTATCGTTTTCGAGAAGCGGAAGTCGGATTATTTTTACGCGCTCGTCATGAAGGCATTGGGCAAATTAGATTAATTCCTTTAACCTTATCGACTAATTTTCGTTCTGAAAAAAAACTAGTTACGTGGTTCAATCAAACATTTGAATCTATTTTTCCCTCAAATGAAGATATTTCTGCTGGTGCTGTGACTTATAGTTCGGCTTCGGCTTTTTTGAATCAAAACAATAAAGCGCAAGTAAAAATACATGCGTTGATTAATTCGGATGCTAAAACAGAAGCTGAACAAATTGCTGAACTTGTTTTAAAATGTAAACAAGACAATCCGAATGGAACGATAGCGATTCTTGCTAAAGCGCGTACGCATTTAACAGAAATATTTGCTGCGCTGCGTATGCAAAATATAGCTTATCAAGCGGTTGATATTGATCCGTTATCTTCTCGTCCAATCGTTCGGGAATTATTTGCATTAACATGCGCTTTGCTGCGTTTGGCTGATCGAGTGGCGTGGTACGCTATATTACGTGCGCCTTGGTGTGGATTAACATTATGTGATTTACATGTGCTTGCCAATGAAGAAAAAAATTTAATAATTTGGGAACGTATAAATAATATAGATGTTTTTTCGAAATTAAGTTCCGATGGACAAAAGCGCTTATCTTTTTTAAGAAGTATTATAACTTCAGCATTGCAGCAGCAGCACCGAAAAAAATTACGTGATTGGATTCATGAAACGTGGTTGGCTTTGAACGGTTCTGCCTGCATAAAGCATTTGTCGGATTTGGAAGATGCTAAAGCTTATTATCGTTTGTTGGAAAGTGTAGAACGAGCAGGGGATATTCAGAGTATTTCGGATTTGCAGAATAAAATAAATAAAGCCTATGCAGTTTCAGCGCAGCAAGCTGCTAATCCAGCCCAGATTATGACAATTCATAAAGCAAAAGGTTTAGAGTTTGATACAGTTATTATTCCTCAATTGCAGCGTATTTTCCCTAAAAACGATTCACAATTATTATTATGGGCTGAACGGATAAACATATATTCTGAGGATAATCTGATTTTAGCACCGATAAAGTCTTTTGACAGTCAAAAAGAGGATGCTATTTATAAATATTTGCGTGAACAAGAAGCTTTAAAAAGTCAAAACGAAAATGTTCGTTTATTGTATGTTGCAGCAACACGTGCAAAACAACAATTGCACTTGTTCGGCAATGTGAATTATAAAAATGAGTTATCTAATGAGCTAAAAACACCGGCTGCGGGCAGTTTTCTAAAACAGATTTGGCCGCAAATTAAAGAACAATTTATTCATGAAGCAGAGCATAGAAAATCATTTCAAAAGGATATTGTAGAAACAGCATCGCAAGATAGAAATATTATGACGCGGCTTAATATAGATGTATTTTCTGCTGCGCCTTTACGGGAAAATTTTAAAAATAATCAAAATGCAATTTTATTATCTTATAAATTATCCGAAAATATTCAGCGCCATATCGGAACGGTTGTGCATCGTATTTTACAGCAAATCAGTCTAGAAGGCGTTTCATTATGGCCGCGAGAGCGGGTGAATACGGCAGAACCGTTTTGGTGCTCTATGTTAAGTCAGATGGGTGTTATACCCGCGAAGCTTGATTATGCTGTAAGACTGGTTCGTTTGGCGATTGATAACACTTTATCTGATTCGCGGGGCTGCTGGATTTTGCAGCCGCATCAAGATGCGCTATGTGAATACGCATTATCGACAACACGGAATAATCAATTAGAATGTTTTGTTGTTGATCGTACTTTTATTGACGAAGATAATCAGAGATGGATTATTGATTACAAAGCAGTAAATTATCAAGGAAAACATTTAAGCCAATTTCTTCAAAATGAAAAAGATAAATATCAATCTCAATTGGGAAACTATGCGGTGTTGTTATCGCAGCCCTGTTCAAAAAAAATCCACTTTGGCTTATATTTTCCTTTATTACCAGACTGGATCGAGTGGTAAATAAACGACCAACTTTCAATAAATCAATACTCACCTCTTTTTTTTTATTTCTATTTTGTTAAAATACAAACTTAATTTTGCGGAAAAATAATAACTTCCAAAAAATAATTCCTCAAAATAAATTCTATACCTCGCGCGGTTATAATTTGCAGGATTATAGCGCCGCTATTTTTTGTCCTGCACTGTTTTTAAATCGCGCGGAATAGTTATTCATATTTCCAAGATTTAAAAACAGTGCAGGACAAAAAAGAGCAAGCTAGAAACCGCAAATTATGATCGCGCGAGGTATAGATTCAATTGGAAATTCATCAAGGAAGATATGAAAGTCCCATTGGCTTTCTAAAATGATTAAATGATAACTTATTAAATTTGAATTAAAGGAGAAAATGATGGAAAATAATACGCAGCCTTCAAGCATTACTTTGCGTGCGGTGACAATCTTTATTTTTGGTACGCTCTTTTATTTTTATGAATATTTTCTGCAGGTTACGCCAGCCGTGATGACGCAGCCGCTTATGCATGATTTTAGCATTAATGCTACGCTGATCGGCACGATGTCTGGATTTTTCTTTTATTCTTATACTTTTATGCAAATACCGTCTGGTTTGCTTTTGGATCGATATGGTGCGCGGCTCATATTGACTATCGTTAGTGTTATTTGTGCTATTGGCGCGTTGTTATTTGGTTTGGCGCCGGATGTTTGGGTGGCTTCTGCAGGTCGTTTTGTGATGGGTGGCGCTTCGGCTTTTGCTTTTGTGGGCGTTATTTATTTGCTGATACGATGGTTTCCTCCGCGATTCATTGCTCTTTTTATCGGTGTTCTACAGTTGATTGGCTGTTTGGGCGCTTTATTCAGCGATGCGCCTTTAGCTTATATGATTAATCATATCGGCTGGCGGCAATCGATGTTTATTTTCGCAGTAGCTGGAATAGTCATTTCTATTATAACTTGGCTGGTTGTTCGTAATGAGCCTCAGAAATCTGTTCAAACGGTAGCTGCCCCGCAGCCTCGCATGTTAAAAAATCTAAAAATTGTAGCGACAAAACCGCAAATGTGGTTTATCGGTTTTTATGCTTTTGGAATTTGGGCGCCTACGACAGCTTTTGCTTCACTGTGGGGCGTGCCTTACCTTGCAACTAGTTTACATATTACTTCACTTCATGCTGCTGGAATTTTATCGTTTACATGGATTGGTATTGCAATAGGAAGTCCGGCAATTGGTTGGTTATCAGATAGTATTTTTGGACGCCGTTGTATTTTATTAACGATTTCCGCAGTGCTTGGATTATTTGCGACGTTAGGACTGCTCTATATACCGCATGCATCTTTATGGGTTACAATGAGTTTGCTCTTTCTTTTAGGATTAGCTGCAGCCGGACAAACGCTGATTTTTGGCGTTGTAAAAGATGTTAATCACGTTAACACAACCGGTGCTGCAAATGGTTTTACCAATATGGCCGTGGTTTGCAGTGGTATGTTACTTCAGCCATTTATTGGTAAGTTGTTGGATATGAATTGGAGCGGTGTGCTGGAGCATGGTGTAAGAGTTTATAGCCTACAAGATTTTCATATCGCGTTATTAACATTGCCTGTTTGTTTCTTTCTTGCAGCGATAATGAGTATATTTTTCATTAAGGAAACTTATTGCAAACAAGCTTATTAAGGAATGCGCACGAAATAATAATTTCGCGTCCCCTTCTGTTTCTAAGGGACATTAATAATTCAACTTTCTTAGAAGGTGGAATAATTAATATTTTTTCCTATCAGTGTCATATATGTGCCAAGATGGTAAGGTTGCTTTCTTAGATCTAGTACATTTCCAGTACAAAGCACAAATAAACCATGTTTAAATTTTTTAAGGCGATATGCTTTTTTAAAAATGTTTAGATATAGATAGCCATTGTTGAGAGAAATTTTTACAAAAACTTTGGGATATTCATGATTTAAATGTGTTATATAGTTGCCAATGTAATTATTCCATAATTTTTTATTAGAACCATGTTTGTCATTTATGCCGTCGTTGTAATACCATGTTAAATCGATTCCACCCATTCCAGCATCAACAATCCTCTTCGGGCGAAAATAGAATTGATAAATTCTGTGTTGTGATTTAGCGTAAAATAGCCGTTTTCCGATATATGATAAGGGAATGATCTTTTTATTTGCGAGTATATTAAGTTGGTTCTATGAAAAATTGAGTGGGTAACTTATGGTACTCCCCATTGTCAAGACCAAAAATTTAGAAAATTAAGATATATTTTC
>CBDVDN010000020.1:0-11782 GCA_965372775.1 uncultured Gammaproteobacteria bacterium | reverse complement strand
AAATGCTCAAACATCCAGAAGTGCCGCATTTAAATGCTTGTCTATTGCAAGCATATATCAAGATTTACCTGCCCCTATTTTTGATGTGTTGGAAATGGAAAGAGCGGCACATATCATTGCTCGAAATTCACCTAATCAAATCAATGCTTGGAAGATTATAGATAAGTTTATTCAACAAGAAGTGCGACTTCCGCAGAGTTTGTTTGGGGCGTTAGCCAAATCTCCGCTCTTTCATGAAAAATCTATAAAAATATTTGCGCGTGTTACAGCGCATGGACAACATATTCCGGCTCATGTGCTGACTTATTTAGAGCAAGCGTTTAAATCCGGAGAATCCACTGAAGAATTAATAGATATATTTTTTTGCGTTGTACGTAATAATCAGGATTTACCCGCTTCGTTATTACAACATCTAGAAACAGAACTAGATAAGTCTGCTTTGACACATGAAATTTTACCCATATTTTTATTAATGGGACAACGAGGCGTGTGTTTATCTCATCAGGTTATGCATCATGTGTTTTTTGAATACCAAAAAAGTAATGTTGGGTTGGATGGCTTTTGTTCTAATACCAAGCAAGCATGTGTTGATTCGGTTTGTGCATTTTTACAACAAACTGATCGTGATACAGATATTATTGTTGCTGAACATTTGTTTATTACCGAATTAATGAACTCTCAGCCACATATTGTCAAATCTTGTTTAAGGGGCCTAGAATTAATCAAGACCAAAAAGGGTTTTACGTCTTATGGTGTGCGTACTTTGGTGGACTATGTTGTAAACCCTAAAAATTATAGTTTGCGAACAGGTATTTTACAATTATTAGAAGATGTTTCAGCGGGCGCAGAAGTGAAGAGCTTATTAAGCTTGATGAAACTGAATTGTGATTCTGATGAAGTGTATTTGCAACAATGTCAAGAACTGACTCACAGTGTGCATCTGTTGGATCATAATCTTTCTAGAATAACGCAAATTATCTCAAATAGAACGGATTTGCAATATTTTGTTCTCGATTTAATACATCGTGCAGCTGATTTTAAGCTGTTACCCGTAGCGCTTATTCGACATATCGGTGTGCTTGCATCAAGTAGTGCAAACCATCAAGTTAAATTGATTGCCGGAAAAGTGCTCTCAAAACTTGATTCACAACAAATAGCTATAATCCATGAAACACCTAAAAAAACATCAAGCAATAAGGTTTTTAGTGTTGACGTGTTTCTGCAGTCACTCGAATCAAAAAGAATAACTCAGTTATTGCTTCAAGAAAGCAAACAACATATTGCTTTGTTTTCATTAAAACAATTAAATACGGCTTTAACGGCCATAAATAAAATCATATCAGACAAGTCATCTCATGTTTTCTCAAATCGATCATGCTCCATGTTTGGTTCAACGGGCGAAGCAAAAAGTTTTGGCCCACAACTGGATCGGATTAAGCCATTGCTAGAATTTAGTCTAATGGCAATTAAACGTAATTGTAATCGATCCATTGTCTTGCCTATTTTTGAAACCTATATGGTGCATCCAGATGCATATTTGCGTGATTTAAGTTTTGAAGGGTTTATGTACTTGAAAGCAAAAGGTATTGAATCTAAAGTTTTTGATCAGGCTTGTTATCAATTATCTAAAGATGTACAAAAACATTTTAAGGTTGATATTTCAGCGGACAATCATCCTGTTTTACATGCAATCATGTCCGTTAATGTGCTGAATTTTCCTGAAAATTTACCACAAGAGAATTGGAGTGCAGCGATTATTCTTTCGGATTGGGCTGAAAAATGGCGACTAGCGCTGAGCGAAAAAGTAGAACTTTATCAAAGTTGGTCTGATGTGGCGCAACAACTCAAGCATCCACATCATCTTTTAGTGTTATTACATCGTAATCATTCAATTTTATTTGCAGAGTTAAAACAAATCATCCAATTTTTACCTTTCTTGAAAGAAAAAGTAGTACAAGACCATTTAATTGCAGCTGATCAGCCTTATAAAGCATTGCGCCGCTGCTGGTTAAAAAAGATGTTATTTAAAAAAGTCAAAGTTTCTGAAAATACTTTAGATGAACATTTTTTTCAGAAACTTGTTGATAAAATGATAGATAAATGTGCGCCAGGTGTGGCCGAAAATATACTCGCGGCGTTTAAACAGACAGATAGTATGCTTGTGTTAGATGCTTTTGTAGATTTTGTATCAAAAAATAAGATTGCTGACTATCAGATTGATCCGAATATATCATTCGCTGAACTTCAAGAATCCGTACAAGTCAAAATATTATCGCGTTATTTTCATATAGAATTTTCTGGGAAACGTACCATTATTTTATCATCCTTATTAAAAAAAGGATGGGCTTTGGAGCAATTGAGCGAACTTATAAAAACGGCTTTAAAAGGAGATGTGCTTTATCAACGAGAAGCACATTTATTGCATGTTTTTTATATCTTAAAGCAATACGATTTCTCGCCAAAAAATCATAGTAAAATTAAAGCCATATTGACTTCAAAAGAAAGTACTACATGGGCTAAATACGTTAATATTGAAGTCGTTGTACAAAACTTTTCTCAAGAGCCATTGATGAAAGGTCCAGATCAAATTATTCAAAATTTTGTTCAAGATAATCAAGAAAGTGACGTAAAGGTTAAATCAATTCAGGCGGGTTTGTTAACTGATATGACCTTTATCAATGATCAAAATGCGCTTATATCGGAATTTAGTTATAAATGTATAGTTGATGCTCATGTTGAAACTTTCTTATTTAAATGTAATCAACCTATTTCTCAATGGGAGTATTCTCAAATCAGAAGTTGGGTTTTAGCGATAAAATCATCACCCAATTATTTTTCTGATCCTTTGTGTTTACGTCAAACCATTGCCGTTATTAAACGAGCAAATTTTCTTCTTACCAACTTTCAATTAACGCATACGCAGATTTTGGCCTGTTTAATGGCATTTAGGTCAAAAAAGAATTTAGGACGACTGTTACAGGTTCAAACCGGTGAAGGCAAAACGATCATTATTAGTATGATCGCTATTATTAAAGCGTTACAAGGCAAAAAAGTGGATGTCATTACGAGTTCTCCTGTAGAAGCTGAGCGCTGTGCTAGAGAACAAAGGCCGTTGTATAGTCTTTTTGATGTGAGTGTTTCAGATAATTTAGATCGTTCAATTTATATCAAGGGCCATAAAAATTGTTATAAACAGGATATTGTTTATGGGGAAATTTCACAATTTCAGTTTGACACTTTACGTGATGAATATAGCATGCTTGGAACAAAGGCAGGTAGGACATGTGAGGAAATGGTTGGAGATGAAATCGATAGTATATTGATCGATGATAGTACTAAAATCGCAAAACTTTCTAGTCAAGTTGCAGGGATTGACCAATTACACCCCATCTATCATATGTTGTATTGGCGCATGAAAGAAATGACGGAAAAAATTATTGATATTAAAGGACAAATGTATTTGTTCTATGGGCAGGTTAAACATGAAGCGAATCATTTAGTACTATATTTTCACGATGGAAATGACGCAGTTAAAAAGATTTCTGATCTAGAACAATATTTAGCAGCACATAAAGATATTAGTAAGATAGGTCAATCCATTCAGGGTGATGTGGACCAGTTTATAGAAAAAAGTCTTAACGATTATTTTGAAGAGCTTGTTAAAAGCGGTGTTTTGAAAATTCCTGTTAATTTTAAAGACTTTGTTCGACACCAAATTCCAAAATGGATTAAAAATGTTATCGCATCTCACTGTGCATTTCAAGAACAAAAACAATATTTGGTTCATGACGATCGCGTTAAACCGGTTGCGTTAGAGAGCAATGGGACGGTTCAAGATTCAACGCATTGGGGTGATGGTTTACATCAATTTTTACAATTGAAGCATGGCGTGGCATTAACTTCAGAATCCGTTACGACTAATTTTCTTTCCAATATGGCTTACGTAAAACGTTATGGTTCAAAGGTATGTGGATTGACGGGGACTTTGGGCACAAAAGTGGCACGTAAGAATTTATCCGATAATTACAAGGTTGAATGTGTTGAAATACCCAGTGTGCGTGAAAAACAGTATAAAGGATTGCCAACGACGATAGCATCGAACCGGTCAGAATGGATGTCAGAGGTATATTTTGAAGCCTTGCACGAAATAAAAAAATCTCGAGGTGTTTTGATTATCTGTAAAACAATTGAGGATGTTTTAGCTTTAGAATCTTATATAAAACACAAAACTCACTCGGCAAATATTAAGACTTATACTATGGATGGTTGTAATCAAGAAAAATCGATCGAGCAAATTTTTTCAGGAGATATTGTTATAGCGACAAGTTTAGCGGGTCGTGGATTTGATATTAAGGCGGCAGCAATTAATGAACAGGGTGGTATGCATGTTATTTTGACCTATTTGCCGGATGATCGTAATTATAAACAAGCAATTTATCGCACTGCAAGGCAAGGCAAATTAGGGTCTGGACGACAGATTCTCAATGAACAAAGGTTACTTGTTAATGGTTATACGCGTGATGATTTTAAAAATATTGAAGCAGCGAGGGCTCATCAAGAAACAGCAGAATTAAAACTATTGTTTGGTAAAAAGTTAATACGTGTTGATCTTAAAGATAAATTATTTGTGAAATTTTGTGCTTTAGTCTCAGAAATTCGCTGTGTCATTCGTGCTAAAAGCAGAGGAATTGTTCAGGATATTATTGATAGCACAAAATCAGTTTTTGTGAATGCTGCGCCAAGTGTTTTAGAAACATCCACAATAGCGGCTATTGAAGAAAGCTGGACAATGTTTTTAAAGCGTTTTGATGATGGTGAGATCGATGAAGATACGGTTGGGGCTAAATATAAAGACTTAGAAAAAGATATTCGCGCTAAATTTCATGCAAACACAATTATTCAAAATCCTTGTCATCATATAGCGATTGGCAATGATCTGATGACGAATGGTGCATTGCTAAAAGATAATTCACAGCAAGCCATGCGGCATTTTAAGGCAGCGATTAAAAAAGATGAACAAGCTAGCGCCGCCGCATTTATTGGTAAAGCGTGGGTTTATTTGAAGACCCGTCAATCTGATCATGCAAGTAAAAACTATAAACAATTGGCGCTTGAGTCTTTTGAGAAAGCGATGCCTGTATTGTGTGATGAAATGTCTAGTCTTCAGAGTTTGCAGGGATTAATGTACAAGCATGGTGTGAATCCAAATTCTACTTTATCGAAACAATTATCGATTAAAATGAGTTTAATAGGTTCACATATTAAATCAGTTGAAGCTTCGATGGATGCTATTAAACGATCTCAACGATTAATAACGATTATACAATCAAAAACAGATAAAAAAAGCGAAAAATTTAGAGAAACTATTACTACAGAAGGTTTTGAAAGGCAGTCTGATGGTTTTATTTCATGCGATTGGGATGACGGCGCCAAATATTCGGTTCAATTTAATCACTTAACAAAACGTGATGACCTGGGCTCAATTGATCAAGCTGTTAAAACCATAGCATCAGCATTTAACGGTCGGACAGGAGATAAATGTAAATTAAGCTCAAGCTATAAGTATATTCGACTAGTGGCAACAGAAGTTGACTTGGCCGCCATGCAATGTTTTTTGAATCCGAATGTTGAATTTAATAAGCTGAGCAAGTTAAACACGCTTGAAAAATTAAAAGCTAAGCAAAGTTTTTGGAGTAAAGCGACATTTGATGTTTTGAGTAAAGATATCGTTAAGATTACAGTCACTTCAGGAGATTTAACAGTTAAACCAGAATGTAAGTTATCGATCGGTGAAGCAATAAAAGTAGTTGAGTCATCTCAAGAAGATCATCACATTTCACTTTCTTTTCCCAATGCAGGTAAAGCGGTCAATACACTTGATATAAATTTTAATAATCTATCTGGTCAAGAAGCTGTTTCTCGATTAAATACTTTGTATTACAAATCAGCAAATATTTGTTTGTTTGGAGATAAAAACATACTACATAAAATCATACAAGAGATGCCTCAGATTAAAAAACTATGCATAATTAATCTACACAATACAATACACGCTGAATATCTTTATCAACGAGATATTGCGATTCATAAATTGCGTGATATGAAAGAAAGTTCAGTTTTGATAAAGCTTGAAAATGTTGATGAAGAGATGATCAATGTTGTTTTAGCTCGATATATTAAGTTATCAGATGATTCAAATAATAAACCTTCAGAACTTAGCATTGATCTGGAAGTGCAAGGAATCGATGTGTCAAAAAGTTTGTCTGCATTAAAAGAAGGCATAGCAGATCTTCATTTTAAGAATTTAAATAAAGCGGCCGCTTGTTCGTTGATTTCACATTTAAGAGCTGAAAAGACAGAATTTATAACTTGTTTTGATAAACTCAAAAAAGAACAAGCGAGTAGCGTGATTAAAAAAGCAAATCTCTCACAAGAAGCAATTCAAATATCGGCGGTGAAGCCAATTAGTGATTTGTTTATGGGGCAAAAAGCGCCGAATACGGAGCTTACAGAACTTTCAAATCGTGGACTTGCATGTACGTTAGAAGTTGGTGAGCGTAATTTTATTCCTTGGCGTAGTGTTCTGACAGTTTGTGCGCTCGGCAGCATTCAAATTGTAGCAGGCGCTATTTTAATTATGATCGGTTTTGGTGCTACCGTTGGAATAGGAATGATTACTGAAGGTATTGCGGATTTTGTAACAGCCATTCGTGCCGGTTGTTCCAGGCACTTTACCTGGAGTGATTATTGCAAACAAAAGGCAGTGAGTTTGCTTATTTCAGCTACGTCAATGGGATGGCAAGCGCTCAAAGATGCGGGCAAAGGTGTTACAAATATTGTAGCAGGATTGGGTGAAGAAGTGCTTGAGCAAGCCGGCACACAAGTCGTCATGAATGGTAAGGTTATTGAACAAACGTTGAAAAAAAGTACTAAACAATTAAGGTCCTTGGCGTTTAAAAATATTGGGATACAAACTACCGAAACAGTGGCGCGAGAAACTTTAAATCATGTTGCTGATAAGCTATCACGTTTTTGTTTTGAACAACATAGAAAGAAGATTGCTGAATCCATTTTTGCCAAAGTTGAGATGAAATTCCGCAAAACGCGTTTGGAAAGTCTTGTTAAAAAATGGTATGCCATTGATCAAATAAGAGAAAAAAGAATTTTTGGTGATAGGATTGATGCGACGATTCGAGATACTGTGGATCCAAAACATTCTTTTTGGATGCAGCAATGGAAATCGATAGGGGGTCCATTGGCGCGAGGTATTTTATCGTCCTCTGAACGTATTGGTTCGCCATTTGGCATGGGTATGCGGATTTTGGGTATTTTAAATGGCGCTAAGGAAATTTTTACTGTGCTTGATTCTTTACATGAAAAGTTACTGAGTACGTTAAATATTATTGAGCAGAATGTGCTTTCCATATCGAAACTCTTAATTTCAGATTGTCAAATTGTTGAATCAGATGCAATTGCGCTTACAACGTTGCTTAGAGAACAAGATGTTGTCTCTGATGATATTTACATAGATGCAACTAAACTATGCACATTTGATTTTGGCCCATACAAACAATATCGAGCGAAAATAGTAGGTTTTCTAGGCAAGCTTGAAACACAAATGCAGTCAGTTGATTTAACGCCGGTGAAAAATACAATAGCTAATTTAATGACGACACATATTATCGCTACAGCAGAGAGTCAACTTGTGTCGCCAATAACAAGTTATGCTGTGGGCGGATTGGTTAAGTTTGTATCAGAAAAATTACAAGATTTATCAATCAGAAAACAACTAGAAGCCAAAAAAAGTGAAGCAGAAAACGCTTTGCATAGTTTGAAAGAAAAAAAGATGCTTACATCTACAGAAAGTAATTCTGTTAGCGCTTTGCAAGCAGACATTGCTGAGTGGCAACAGTTCTTAGGTAACAAAGGTCAGAAATTAACAAATTCACGCATCATTGATTATGTGGCTTCCCAAAAGACCACAGCTTATAGTCAATGTGAAATGACTTTTTTCGCACAGAAAAGCCCAGAGGCTAAAGCTATTAGTAGCCCTAAACGCACTAAAAAAGTTGCGCAATATGTTGATGGTGTAAAAAGAAATGAACCAGCAAATTTAGCAGATATGATGAAAATGGCTGCTGATAATGAGATCAGTTTAAAAGTTGTTGACGATCCTTATTATTGTTTAACGCCAGAGGATAGAGATAAAAATGTAAAAGTTGTTGTGTTTGTTCAAGGTGCTGTGCGAGATGGATCTGTAGGGGTGTGGCATTGGTTGCTATTGGATTCGGAGACTGGTAAATTAATGCCGCCATCAACCGATAGTCAAAATCAAGGGAATAACTGTGGCTATGCTATTATGGGACAATTAACAGGAAAAAACATCCAACAGTTACGCGATGAAACTGCTCAATCAATTTTACAGGATGGAAAATCTTTTTCGCACGCAATTAAGGCGCAAGATTGGTTGGAATCTCGTAATCCACAAAATGCAAATGGTTTGTTGTTTAGGGAGAGTGATGATAGGTTAAAAGCTTTGCAGGAATATGATTCTTCACAAGACATACAGCATACTGAAATTTGCTCTCCTTATGATGCAGCCTTAATGTGTAAAGAAGCTTATCAAGATAAACCATCGAAAACAGTTGGTTTATGGAAGTTATGTTGTACAACAGATGATGTAAATTTAAGTAGCCTCGGATTGAAAGCGCTAACCTATCAAAATGCGCGTACTGGTAAAATTGTTATATCAATTAGAGGAACAAAACCTTCCAATGTTGATAATCTTTTAAGTGATTATAATTTGTGGCGGCAGCAGGAACCAAATTCTCAGAAGATTTTAGAATTGTATGTGGGCAAAATGATCAGAAGATATCCATGTGTAAATGTTACAGTGATCGGACATAGTTTAGGTGGTGCGCAAGCACAGTTATTGTCGTATAAATATCCAAACTTGTCGGCCATTGCTTTTGATTCTCCAGGCGTAAAAGAAATAGTTGAACAATCGAAAGATTATACTAAAGGGTCGTCGCATCGTATCATCAATTATTTATCTAATTCAAATTTTGTGAATACGACAAATAGCCATATAGGGCGTGTAGAGCGGTTGAAATTATGTGGAAAATCTGCGCAAGAAATAGGATATACGGAAAATCAAATTAAAGACATAAAATTTATTCTAAGAATAAAGCTTGCATTACGCAAGGTTTTTAATTTTTATAATTATGATATAAAAACGTTGTTAGAGTTCTCAAACTTAGCTTTATTTCAGGCAAAAAACCAAATTAAAAAACATACGATTGATACCATTATAGAGGCCTGTCATCCTATAGCGGCAGCAATTCACAATGAATGCAGCTCTGACTCATTAAAGAAGGTAATTCTCGCAAAAGGGAACCTCGGAGCTCCTGACTTCAACACTTTTTGCAAATTAAATCTCTGAAACCCCAGCGCTGACGCATCTAGGCCAAAAATTACTTTAGGACACCAAGCAAACAGCTCTGACGCATCAAGGCCGAAAATTCTCACAAAAATGAAACTCCCAGAAAATAAATCAAAAAGTTGTGTTGTTTGCGTATTCCGATGAAATCGATCGCTCATTCCGATAACACCCGATCACTCATTCCGATTCAAATCGATCACTGATTCCGATTCAAACCGGTCAAAAAAGCCAAAAAAATATCGGAGCGAAGCGACGATTATTCTAACTCTAAATTTCACATAAATATATCAATAAACCTCCTCTTAAATATTTTTTTATAAAAATTTATTATTATTGTATTTAAAACAAATCCATCTGTGTGCAATGCGTTTACAAGTTGTGCGATAAGTTGTTTGGGGTTCGTTGAAAATCGCCATTTGAACTCGGTTTATGCCAAATAGCCTTAATTTTTTTGAGGCTATTCATTGATGCTTTTATATATGATTTTCAACAACCCTAAACAACTTATCCATCAGCTTGTGAATGCATTGTACGCGGATTCCTTTTATTCTTTTTTCTCCATTTCTGTTTTTGCACGCACCTTGCGCATGGATTCACCTTTTAGCTCAAGCCGATGCGCGTTATGTGTCAAGTTGCATTGAAAATTGACCCCCCAGTTGCACCTAAAATTGACCCCCCTCTATTAATTAAAATGTACAAAAATATAACAACTGGATTGTGGTTAGTTTTTACATATTTTATCCCCTTTTACGTAATGAATTATTGGCATCATAAAGCTAATCCTTTTTTTCTTGCTTGTTGATTTTTTGAATTTCTTTTCCTTTTAGCCGCCAGCTTTTTTGACCGGTTTGAATCGGAATCAGTGATCGATTTGAATCGGAATGAGTGATCGGATAACGTCGGAATCAGCGATCGTATGTTATCGGAATATGCAATTGGGGCTGAGGCTATGGATGAATGGACAGTATATCGTGTTACAGGAGATGCATTAAATAATTTAGAAAAAGGTAAACATTTAACTCTAACCCAATGATATATGTAAAAAATAAAATTATATTTTGATATAACATTTTCACTAACTTGTAATATTATAGGAGGAAAAATGGTAACAACTCAAAAAGTCGGGGCACTAGCTAGTAGGAGAGCACTAAAAAGCGGGGGGTCATCAAGCCTCTAAAGAGGTGTTGCCTGATATCCTAAGTCGGGGCAGGACATCCTTATCCCGCGCAACGCTATTTTGATAAAATAAGTTTTCATTTGGATAAACACTTAATATTGATATAATATCAAGTGTCATAACGTTGTTAGAGGATGTAAAGGTTATTTTTAATGACCCCCCGCTTTTTAGTGCTCTCCACAATTACACCGGCATATTGGGTAACCTTAATTATGAGTCAATTCGATGTGTGTCGTTGAGAGGGAATAATGCTTGACGCCAGACAGTTTATGAATTAGGCTCTTTATTAATTTTTAATACAGAATAAATATTATGTTTAGTTCACTTAACACATCTCCTTCTCTATTTAATATTAGTTCATCTTCTCCATTTAGTGGCGCCGCTAGTAGCAGCACTTTTGGCGGCACAACTACTTATAGCGATTCGCTGGGAAGGACTGTTGGTAGTAGTAGCACTTTTGGCGGAATTACTTCTCACCGCGACGCAATAGGAATGCCTGTTGGTAGTAGCAGCACTTTTGGCGGAATTACTTCTCACCGCGACGCAATAGGAAGGCCTGTTGGTAGTAGCAGCACTTTTGGCGGAATTACTTCTCACCGCGACGCAATAGGAAGGCCTGTCGGTAGTAGCAGCACTTTTGGCGGAATTACTTCTCACAGCGACGCAATAGGAAGGCCTGTCGGTAGTAGATCACGTTCTCAAAAAAGCTCATTTAGCGTAAAACAAAAGATTAGTAGTTTTTTTAGTCCTAAGAAAAACATGGCGCCACCACTGGTGCCTTCTATTTTCCCGGACTCATCGACATCGACAATGGAGAATAACCCATCTGAAAAAGAAGCACCCAAAGGTGGATGTTGTATAATATTTTAGTTGGGTTGAAGAAGTCATCTCATTTACTAGAAGAAAAGCAACGGCACTCATTGCTCAAAAGAGATTTCAATAAAATTGACTTGCGTGGTTGTCTTGGATCCGTGACACCTGCAACAAATTTTGGCTCTCCGCTTGTTTGTGTTGGAGCAAGTTTTTAGAACCTATTGATATTAAAGTATTTTTCCAAAAACTTGAATTTTTTAATGTGCTTGAAAAAGCAAATTTTCTGTAATCTGACAGCTCTGACGCATGAACCCAAAAAATTACTCTAAAAATAAATTTCTCAAAAAGAA